>JAADFT010000152.1 GCA_013152765.1 Calditrichota bacterium
ACGGCACCGGCAGCCGAGATGCCCACATCCAGGTCCTCGCACCCAAATCCCTTGAGGCTGGAGGTGCCGAAGTGGTGTGTGAGTGTCTCGTACGCGTATTCGCGAACAAACGTCCACTCTTCCCGACGCGTCACTGGCCAGTTGAGCCGGCTGCCAAAGCGCTCCAGCACGAAATCGGCCTGCTCGTCCGAGACCAGCATCTCAGCTGGCCGAAGGGACACCACGTGGTCCAGACACTCATCCAGCGTGAACTCGCCCACGACAAACTCGCCGGTGGAAAGGTCGCTCCAGGCCACACCCGCGCGGTCGCCTTTCACGTACACGGCCACCAGGTAATTGTTGCGCTTGCTGTCCAGGTAGTCGTCCACCAGCGCCGTACCGGGGGTAACCACCTCCACCACGTCCCGCTTCACCAGCTTCTTGGCCTTCTTGGGGTCTTCCACCTGTTCGCAGATGGCCACCTTGTAGCCGGCACGGATCATCTTGGTGAGGTAGCCCTCGAGGGCGTGGTGGGGAAAGCCGGCGAGCGGGATTTCGGCCGCCTTGCCATGAGCACGGGAAGTGAGCGTAAGGCCAAGCACTTCGGCGCCGATCTTGGCGTCTTCGTAGAACATCTCGTAAAAGTCGCCCATCCGGAAAAACAGAATGGCGTCCTGGTGCTGGGCCTTGATGGCCATGTACTGCTCCACCATCGGCGTCGTGGCCGAAGGCGTGGGCATCTCCGACGCCGAGCGTTTCCGTTGCTTTGTCTTTGCAGAGGGTCTGGGCATGAGGAAAATGCTAAGCCGTCACCGTGGTAATGAGTTTGCAGCAGAAACGGGGCGGACTGAGACACGCCCCGCTGTTTCAATCGTGTTCAAAAAACCGGGCCAAACCAGCTTCAAGGACTACAGCGATGCAGGGCACGTGGAGCTACACGCAGTCGCCTGCGCTGGGGCAACACGAAGGAACTGACATCCTGAGCAAAGTTCCGTACGGGGAACAGAGCAACCCGCCGCTTCAGTCGCCTTCAAGGGTCTTTCTGGAGTTTGGCTTCCGCGCCCAACGCATGGCCTCCATCCAGATGTACACGGGGTAAATTTCGTTCACGAATCTGTACGCGCCCGGTCCACCTTCCAGATCACGTTCGATCACGCCAAGCTCCCGCATGCGGCGCAGAAAATTGCTGAAAACCCGTTTCTCCTCCTCGTTCAACCAGCTCTCGACTTCGCGCCGGGTGAAATTGCGCCGGATTCCGTGTTGGCCGAGTTTCCGCAAGATTGACCTGTAGCGAGGGCTCCGAACTGTCCTGTACACTCGGGGCTCAAGGTAGCGGTAACCCACCCGGTTAGCGGCTGTAAGAATGCCGAGATTCGCGTCCTCGATGTCGACTTTGCCGTCGGAATCCACCGCGTAAACAGCGTCACCGATTTCCTGCATCAGAATCGGGTAGCCGCTGGAAAACCGGACCAGCACATCCAGGGCCTTCGGTTCTACCTCAACCTGAACGGAACCGAAAGCACGTTGAAAAAACTCGCTCACCTCTTCGTCGGCGAGGCGTTCAATCCGAACCATGCGAAACACTCTCGCCAGAGAAGCCTGCAAACTTGTCATTTGCTCCCAGCGATCGGGCAGACCCACCAAAACTACGAAAACGGGAAAACGCTCAAAGTGTACCGCGGTGTAGTCCACGAAGCTTTTGTACCAGTCCGCAAAGGCTTTTTCCCTGGCCAGTCCGTTGATGTCGTCCAGCGCGATGAACAGCCCACGCCGCTCGGACTTCACCCGGTCGAGAAAATTGTACACAGCGTGCGGAAACTCGTTCACCAGGGCTTCCAGTTTGTCCTTGGGCGGAGCAAACCGAACCGACACACCGAACAGGTCGAGTTTTTCGATGTGCTTCCCAAAGAGGCTACGGACTTTCTCAAACAAACTCGACTCGGTGCGCACCTCCCTCAGCAGGCCTTCGAAAATTCGCTGCGTCATTTCTTCGAGAGTGTCCACAGCACCCAGGAAAACGTGCACGCCGAGCATGTTCTTTTCAATCTCCGCCACACGGCGCAGGTAGGCAGCAAAGGAGCTCTTACCGATGCCCCTCTCGCCGACCAGGAACAGATTCTCAAGCCTGCCGCTCGCGGCGCGTTCCATGTAGCCAGCAGCCTCCTCGAGCTGCTGTTTTCGCCCCACAAACAGCTCCGGCGGCACGGGCGTGCCCGGCGTGAAGGGACTGTCTGGCTTCTGGCTTATCAATGCCATGGGTTTACCCTCGCCGCAAGTCGCGGCCCCAGTTGAGCTTGTGACGCAGCAGCTCGTAGAACGACTTCCGGCGTGTCCACACCCAGCGGACGTTGTAGTCGCCGCGCCGGATGGTCACGCTCTGACCGTTACCCAGTCGGTAGGCAACCTGGCCGTCGGCGCTCAAAAGCAGGCTCCCGTCCTCGCAGTATCCCCTGGCTGTCACAACGCTGTCCGCCGACAGCACCACTGTTCGAGCCGAGAGGGTGTGAGGACAAAGGGGCGTCAGGACGATGGCGTCCATCGTGGGCACGACAATGGGCCCACCCGCCGAGAGCGAGTACGCCGTGGAACCGGTAGGAGTAGCAACGATCACGCCGTCAGCCACGTAGGTGTTCAGGTAGGCGCCATCCACCGTCGTTTCGATCTGCGCGATTCGCGGACTCCCGCCGCGGTCGATCACGATGTCGTTGAGACAGTTGAAAACCAGGTCGTCTTCTCCCTCTACCTCAGCCCGGATGATCATGCGTTCCAGGATCTCGTAGTTGCCCTTCAGCACGTCTTCCAGGCTTGGGTAGAGCTCGCCCACCGTCACTCCGGCCAGAAAACCGAGCCCGCCCAGGTTCACGCCGAGGATGGGCACCTCGGATGGGCCGACATCCCGGGCCGCCGCCAGAAAAGTACCGTCGCCGCCGAAAGCGAGAACCAGGTCCACCTGGGCGCCCAGCTCGTCGCGTGCGGCCGAGGGCACGTCCAGGTGCAGCGTCTCGGCTGCTTCTTTTTCGACCACAACCTCCGCGCCGTTAGCGCGAAGCCACTTCACCACTCCGGGGATGACATCCCCAACAAGGGGCTTTTGCGTGTTGGCAAAGATGCCCAGTCTCATGACTGGTGTCCAGCGTGAGCCTTCACAGCCTGACCGTTTCGACTGACCAGCCCGAGAACTCGCCGCAGATCGAATTTGTGCGTAGCTTGCTCGGCCTCACCCAGCGCCTCGAGGGCTCGCTTCGCAATGCCCTCGCCGTCCAGCCCGAGCATGTGCAGAAGCAGCTTCCGTTCGCCCTGCTCGATGAACTCGTCCGGCACCCCGAGACGAACCAGCCGCAGCCCGGTGTAGCCGCGATCAACGTAGAACTCGGCCACGGCGCTGCCGAAGCCGCCCTGAAGGGCATTCTCTTCCACCGTGACGATCGTCTTGAACCGGTCGGCAAGGTCAAGCAGCAACTCTTCGTCCAAGGGCTTGGCAAAACGGGCGTTGACCACTTCGGCGCTGACTCCCTGCTGGTCGAGCAGATCGGCCGCGTCGAGAGCGGGGTAAACCATGGAACCGATCGCCACCAAGGCCACGTCCTTGCCACTGCGCAGGACCTCCGCCTTGCCAATCGGCAGAATTTCGGGCTCGCTTTTGCGCGGCACCCCAACCGCTGTGCCCCGCGGGTAGCGCACAGAAATCGGCCCCTTTTCGTACGCCACAGCCGTCCACAGCATGTCCTGCAATTCGTCTTCGTCCTTCGGGGCCATCACGACCATGTTGGGGATGTGGCGCATGTACGTCAGGTCGAAAACACCCTGGTGCGTGGGTCCGTCGTCGCCAACGATGCCCGCACGGTCGAGCGCGAAGATGACGGGCAGGCGTTGAATGGCGACGTCGTGGACGATCATGTCGTAGGCACGCTGGAGGAAGGTGGAGTAGATGGCCACAATCGGCCGCATGCCGCTGATGGCCAGGCCGGCCGCGAACGTCACGGCGTGCCCCTCCGCGATGCCAACGTCGTAGAAGCGATCCGGGAAGGCATCCGCAAGCTGCACCAGACCTGTGCCGATCGACATGGCGGCCGTGATGCCCACGACCTTCGGGTTCTTGGAGACGATGTTGACGACCGTCTCGCCAAACACCTGCGAGTAGCTCGGCACCTGGCTTTTCTTTTTGCTCTTTCCGGTCTGTACGTCAAACGGCCCCAGCCCGTGGAAACGAGGAGCGTCTTCCTCCGCGTACTTGTAGCCTTTGCCTTTTTTCGTCAGGACGTGAACCAGAATGGGCCCGTGGAACTTGCGCACCTCTGTGAGCACGTGGATCAGGCGCGAAAGGTTATGGCCGTCCACGGGGCCGATGTAGCGAAAACCGAGCCGCTCGAAGAAAATCCCCGGCACTACGAAAGCCTTGAGTCCCTGATCCAGACGGGACACAGCCGAGCGCACACGCCGCCCGATCCGGCGCATCCGGCCGGTCAGCTCCCAAATGTCGGCCTTGATGCGGTTGTACAGCGGCGCCGTGATGACATCGGTCAGGTACCGCGACAGAGCGCCGACATTCCGGGAAATCGACATTTCGTTGTCGTTCAGGATGACGATGAGGTCCTTCCCCAAAGCCCCGGCGTTGTTGAGGCCCTCGAAGGACAAGCCGCAGGAAAGAGCCCCGTCGCCAACCACGACCACCACTTTGTGGTCCTGGCCCTGGTGATCCCGAGCGCAGGCCATGCCAAGGCCCGCCGAAATGCCCGTGCTGGCGTGGCCAACGCCGAACGTGTCGTACTCGCTTTCGTCCGGCTTTACAAATCCACTGATGCCGCCGTACTGACGCAGGGTGTGAAAACGGTCCCGACGTCCTGTCAGGATCTTGTGTCCGTAGGCCTGATGCCCAACGTCCCAGACGATCTTGTCCTTCGGCGTCTCGAACACGTAGTGCAGAGCCAGAGTAAGCTCGACCGCCCCCAGACTCGGCGCCAGATGTCCCCCAGTCTCGCTGACGTTCTGAATCATGAACTCGCGCAGCTCGTGAGCCAGGCGAGCGAGGTCCGGAATGGCCAGATTTTTCAAATCTGCGGGGGAATCGACCTTCTTCAGAAGCTCGAAGTCAGCCATCGCTCGTGTTTTCCCCTCCCGTTAGTCGATCAGTTCCAACTCGAACCCACCTTCCTTCTTGATGAGCCGTTTCAGTCTCTGCTCTGCTTCTTCCAGTTTGGCAGCGCAGTACTTGCTCAGCTCCACTCCTTCCTCGAACATCTCCAGCGACTTTTCCAGGGGCAAATCGCCTGCCTCCAGAGCGGCGGCGATTTCCTCCAGCCGCTGCATGGCCGCTTCAAACGATTTCGGTTTCGCTTTCGCAGTCACTCCGGTTCACCCTCAACGCAACTCGTAAGCCAAAATCAAGTGATCCACACAGCCCGTTAGCAAACTCGCAGCTCGTGCTTTTTCAATTTGACCACCAGGCACAACCACACCCCAACCAAGAAAGGCACAGCTAAACGGCTTAGCCGGTAGTTTTCTAACCCTTTGCCGAAGGAGCGAAACCCGCTCCAACAGGACCGCAGCCGGGCTCAGTCGGCATCCTCGTGCCCAGACCGACGCCCTCCCAGCTTCAAACTCCTCCACGTGGCCTCGGGCTCGATTTCTTCCACCCGCGCACCAGTCCGGCCGCGCCAGAATTGCACCGCTACCCGGCGCCCGGGCTCCAGCGCCCCGGCTTCGCGCACCAGCTGCCCGGTGTCCTCATCTACTGTGATGCTGTAACCCCGCCGCAGTGTCGCTTCGGGACTCAACGACTCCAAGTGCTGCCTCACGCCGCTGAAACGCTGACGCAGCATCTTCAACCTGTGCGCCATCTCGGACTCGAGGCGACGATCCAGCTCGTCCAGGCGCTGGCGCTGTTGCAACACTAAGTCGCTCGGTCGCAAGCCGTAGCTGGACAGCACCGCGTCCAGACGCTGGCGCGCCGCGTGCAGTTGCCGCTCCAGATGCCGGGCGCTCTTGGAAATCAGCGTCTCGATGTGCCGCAGCAACTCGTTTCGGTCGCGCACAACCATTTCCGCAGCAGCCGACGGCGTGGGCGCCCTGAGATCGGCCACGAAATCGGCGATCGAAAAGTCCACTTCGTGCCCAACTGCCGAGACCACCGGGATCCGCGAACGAAAAATGGCTCGCGCCACGATTTCCTCGTTGAAAGCCCAGAGGTCTTCCAGTGAACCACCACCGCGGCCGACGATCAACACGTCCACCTCCCCGTACTCGTTGAACGCGTCGATGGCCGCCGCAATTTCTTCCGCCGCCCCTTCGCCCTGCACGCGCACGGGGTACAAAATCAGCTCCACTGGCGGGTAGCGCCGCCAGATCACGCTCACAAGGTCGCGAATCGCCGCACCGGTCTCCGACGTCACGATACCGATGCGCTCCGGGTAGCGGGGGATGGGTTTCTTGTAGCGCGAGTCGAACAGCCCCTCCTCGCGCAGGCGACGCTTGAGCTGCTCAAATGCCAGCTGGAGTTCGCCGAGACCAGCGGGGACAATCTGCTCGACGTTGACCTGGTACTCGCCGCGGGGCTCGTAAACGACAACACTGCCGAACACCAGCACCTTCATCCCGTCGGCGGGCAAAAAGCGGAGACTGCGGTTGCGTCCCCGCCACATGACGCAGCGAATCTGGGCGTTCTCGTCCTTGAGAACGAAGTACATGTGGCCCGACTGGTGGTGTT
>JAADFT010000153.1 GCA_013152765.1 Calditrichota bacterium
TGGCACCGTGCTTCAGTGTGAGGTCAACCGGAGGGACGCGCTTCTGCGTGTCCGGAGGATCGCCATTTTCGATAAGCCGTTGGTCTTGCGGAAGAAAATTCTCACGGAGCCACAGGGGCCACGGAGACGACGGTCAGGTTTTCGCGGGTTACACCGTGGTAGCCCTGCGTTCCCTGCGCCCCTGCGGTTGGAAAAGAGCAGCCGGGGAGTGAACTCCCCGGCTGGCGTTGCCCGTCCGCCGACCCGGACGGTGCCGCAGGGCGAGGTTTAGCTCGCGCTAAACGGGGAACAATCGCCGCAACGGTGTCAGAAACGTTTGAACCGGTGTACCCTGCATTTTTCCTTGCATTTTGTGTTTGTTTGCTCTAACTTTGGGCGTTGCTGAGCGCCAGAACCAACAACAGCTCCAGTGGTTTGGGGGCCCGCGAATTCCCTGCAGGATGCTAACAGTTGGAAACTGATCCGAGAACTGCGCCGGTCCGGGCGGCCATCGACGTTGGGACGAACTCGGTGCTGCTTCTGGTTGCCGCGGTGAAGTCCGAGGACGGCCGCAAGCAGCTCGAGGTGCTGGATGAAGCGGAACGGGTAACCCGTCTTGGTGAGGGGGTAGCCAGGACAGGGATGCTCAATCCGGTGGCCATCCAAAGGACGGTTGCTGCGATCAAAGATTTCGTGGAACGCGCGCGGGAAAGAGGGGCGGAAGAAATCACGATCGTGGCAACGAACGCGGCGAGGGTTGCGCGGAACGCGAAAGATTTCGTCTCAACCGTCGAAACTGAGGTTGGGGTGCCAGTTCGTGTTCTCTCCGGGGAGGAAGAAGCGGCTGCCGCGTTCCGGGGTGCGCGTTTGGGGCTGGATCAGTCGGGAGGAGAGGTTCTTGTAATTGACGTAGGAGGCGGAAGTACAGAGCTGGTCGTGGGGGACAACCAGCCGCGTGGATGGGTAAGTCTGGAGATCGGAGCTGTTCGTCTCAGCGAGCAGTTGCTTGGGGCGGATCCTTACGACACCGAAGAGTGGAGGGAACTTCGGGCAGCAGTTCGGCGTAGCCTTGCCGACGTTGAATTGCCGCTAAGCGGTCCACCGGATGTCACGGTTGGTGTTGGCGGCACCATCACCACGGTTGGGATGTTGAAGCTTGGGCTGAAGGAGTACGACGCGCAGGCACTGCACGGACTTGTTCTCGAGGCAGAGGAGCTCGATTCTCTGGCCGAGAGGCTCGCCCGGATGACGGTTGCGGAACGACGGAGTTTGCCTGGTGTTCCTGCCCTGAGAGCTGACGTTCTGCCGGTCGGTGTGGCCATCTTCGCTGAGGCGGTTCGGCGCTTTGAGAGTCAGCATCTGCGAGTGAGCACCTTTGGCATTCGGCACGGAATCTTGTTGGGGTGAGGTCAACCATGGCTTACCAATCACGTTTCGCAACCTACGAGCAGAAAATCGCCCAGGCGAAGATGGTGATGCTCGAGTACAACTGGCGCCCTGAGCATCACATCCAGGTGCAAAAGCTGGCGGCTCAGCTCTTCGAAGGGTTGAGGCCAATCCACACCATGACGGACAGCGAGAAGCTACTTCTCGAAGCAGCCGCTCTGCTGCACGACATCGGCTGGACGATCAGCGGCACCAAGCACCACAAACACTCCGTCTACCTGATTCGCCAGAGCAACCTGTCGCTGTTCAGCAATCGGGATCTGGCAATCATCATGAACCTGGTGCGTTACCACCGGCGCGGCGGTCCACAGAAGGAACACCGGCGTTACGCTGCGTTGACGAAGACCGACCAGGACATCGTCAAGAAACTGGTCGCCATTCTGCGTGTAGCAGACGGTCTCGACCGCAGCAACGAGCAGTTGATCCACCGCGTGATGGTGGACATCGATCCAGACACGATCACGGCGATCCTGGTTTCTCGTGGCGACTGCACCCGTGACATCGAGGGTGCCACGGCCAAGAAAGCGCTCTTCGAAGAGATGTTTGGTCGTCCCCTGGCTTTCAAGGTCGAAACTGCGGTGGCCACCCAGTACCTGACGTGAGGCTGTCGAAAATTCGCGGGACCTGGTACTGAAATAGGCGCAAGTTCTGTCGGCGCAATGGAAGCGGATCCGTGAGATCCTGTTGTTGGAATAACCACGTAGTTTTTGGAGGAGCGGAAGCTGTGCGTAATCCTCACCTGGACACGATGACCATTTTGACCAAGATTAAGCACATGGGCATGACCATGCGCATGATGCTTGGCATCGTGCACAGGGAAGGGGCTCCTCCTCCGAGCTGAATCACAACAAAATAAGGCTGAGCAAAAATGAGCCCCTTCTCACTAAGACGAGAAGGGGTTTTTTGTTAGCATTGTTAGGAGGTAGGGATTAAGCTTTCGAACCAGCGTGAAAGGAGTGAAGGCGATGCGGTTTGAAACCATCTGCCTGCACGGCGGGCACGAGGTAGATCGGGACACACTGTCGCGAGCGGTCCCCATCTACCAGACGACGTCTTACCTTTTCCACGACACGGACCATGCCGCCAAACTATTTGAACTGGCAGAGTTTGGCAACATCTACACGCGGATCATGAATCCGACCACCGACGTGTTTGAAAAGCGCATGGCCATGCTCGAAGGAGGTGTAGGCGCGCTGGCTGTCGCCTCGGGTCAGGCCGCGGCCACGGTTACGTTCCTGACCCTCGCGGAGCAGGGGGACGAGATCGTTTCCTCCTCGCGAATCTACGGTGGCACGTACAACTTGCTGAAGGTGACGTTCAAGCGGCTGGGCATCACAACCCGCTTTGTGGGCCAGCCAACGCCTGAAAACGTAGAGGCTGCCATCACGGACAAGACGAAAGCTGTGCTCGTCGAAACAATCGGAAACCCGCGGGGCGATGTGCCGGACCTGCCCGCTTTGGCTGAGGTAGCGCACAGACACGGCGTTCCGCTTGTCGTCGACAACACCGTCGCTTCGCCTTACCTCTGCCGACCGATCGAACACGGGGCTGACATCGTCTTTCATTCGGCCACCAAGTTCATTGGCGGCCACGGCACGTCCATTGGCGGCGTCGTTGTCGACTCGGGAAAATTCCGTTGGGACAACGGTCGTTTTCCCAACTTCACTGAACCGAGCGAAGGCTACCACGGCCTGCGTTTTTGGGAGACTTTCGGTGCGGACAGTCCCACGGGAAACATCGCTTTCATCATGAAAGCTCGCGTTGAGTACCTCCGAGACCTCGGCCCCGCCCTGAGTCCTTTCAACGCATTCCTTTTCCTCCAGGGGCTGGAAACACTGCCTCTCCGCATGCAGCGACACTGCGAAAACGCGCTCGCTGTTGCCAGGTACCTGGAGCAACATCCCCGTGTGGCCTGGGTGAGCTACCCCGGACTGGAGTCGCACCCTTCGCACGAGATTGCCGAGAAGCTGCTTCCCAAAGGCTTCGGCGCCATTCTCACCTTCGGCATGAAGGGCGGCAAAGAGGAGTCCCAAAGGGTGGTGGACAATGTGAAGCTGATTTCGCTGCTGGCCAACATCGGCGATGCGCGCACGTTGATCATTCATCCGGCCACGACGACCCATCAGCAGCTCTCACCTGAGGAACGCGTTTCTTCGGGTGTGACCGACGACTTGATCAGGCTGTCCGTAGGGCTGGAGAACGTGGACGACATCATCGAGGACCTGGAACAGGCGATTGCAAAGGCATGACTGAGACCGGCAAGACGTTGGTGGAAACCCGTAAGGCGACCATTGCTTCGCCTGAAAAGCCTTTCGACTTCGAGGTTGGCGCGACCCTGGAACACGTGGAGCTGGCGTACGAGACGTACGGCGAGCTCAACGCCGCTGGTGACAACGCCGTTTACGTGTGCCACGCGCTTACCGGCAGCGCGCACGCGGCGTTCTACAATTCGCCGGAAGACAAAGTCGCCGGCTGGTGGGACGGGCTCATCGGCCCGGGGAAGGCTTTGGACCCGGATCGCTACTTCATCGTTTGTGCTAACCTGCTCGGTAGCTGCTACGGTTCCACAGGTCCGAGTAGCGTCAACCCGAAGACCGGCCGCCCGTACGGGATGGATTTCCCCGCCGTCACGACACGCGACATGGCAAAGTCGCAGAGGCGGCTGCTGGAAAAGCTCGGGGTCAAACGGCTCCGGCTCGTGATCGGCGGCTCTCTCGGTGGCATGCTCACGTGGCAGTGGCTGGTGGATTACCCGGAATTCGTGGAAGCGGCCATGCCGATCGCCGGAACTGTGCAGGGATCCCCGTGGATGATCGGGCTCAACGAAGTCGCCCGCCAGGCCATTTTCAACGACCCTGCCTGGCAGGGAGGCAACTACGAAGGTAAAGGACCAGAGGCAGGGCTGGCTCTGGCCCGGATGATTGCCATGATTACGTACCGCAGCGACCGCCAGTTCTGGCAGCGTTTTGCCCGCGACAGGGTACACCCCGAGCCGGAACAGGAGCTGGCGTTTGACAACTGGTTCCAGGTCGAAAGCTACCTCCACTACCAGGGGCAGAAGCTCGTCCGTCGGTTTGACGCCCGGACCTACGTGTACCTCACGGAAGCAATGGACCTGCACGACGTGGCGCGCGGCTACGGGTCCCTGAACGACGCGCTGGCTCGGATCCAGTCTGACGTTCTGGTGGTGGGAATCGACAGCGACATGCTTTATTTCCCGCATGAGTTGCAGGACACTGTGCAGCGATTGCGGCACCTCGGAAGGAAGGTGGATTACGCCGAGATCCACTCGATCTACGGCCACGACGCTTTCTTGATTGAGTATGAACAACTCAACCGTCTGGTGCGCGACTTTCTCGAACGGAGGCGGTGATGCGTGTTCTCAAATTCGGTGGAACGTCCGTCGGCGACGCGGAAAACATTCGGCGCGTAGTGCGGGTGGTCAAAACCAAGGTTGGTGAACCGGTGGTGCTGGTGTTTTCGGCCATGGGCGGCACTACCGACAAGCTGGAGGAAATCGGCCGACTGGCCTCCCAGGGCAAGTTTGAGGAGAGCCTCGCGGTCATTTCCTCGCTGCGTGGGCTGCACTTCCAGATCATCGGTCAGTTACTCGAGGACAGCCCCGGGAAATCGGAGGTGACGGCCTTTTGCGACCGGACGTTCCGAACCCTCGAGGAAATGGCCAGAAGCCTGTCGGTACTGGCGGATTTCTCTCCCGCAGTCCAGGATCGCCTGCTCGGCTACGGCGAGATTCTGTCCTCACGTATCCTGGCCGAGGTGCTGCGGCAGGAGGGCATCCCGGTCGTGTGGGTAGACGCGCGGGAGCTGATCGTTTCCACTGCCGAGCACACAGCGGCTGATCCCATTTTCGAAGAGACGGCAAAGCGTTGCCGGGAGAAGCTGTTGCCGCTGCTCGAGCAGGGCCAGGTGCCGGTCACACAGGGGTTCATCGCCAGCTCCGCAGAGGGTGCCATGACCACTCTCGGCCGTGGCGGTTCGGACTACACCGCTTCGCTGATCGGCGCTTCTCTGGGGGCGGACGAAATCGAGATCTGGACGGACGTGGACGGTGTGATGACAGCCGACCCGTCGCTTGTGCCACAGGCGCGACGCATTCCGGTGATGAGCTTCAACGAGGCTGCGGAGCTGGCGTTCTTCGGTGCCCGTGTGTTGCACCCGAAGACGTTGGTGCCTGCAGTGGAGCGCGGCATTCCCGTGCGCGTACTCAACACACGGAGGCCCGAGGGACAGGGCACAGTGATCCTGGCCGAAGCGCCGCCCAACGGCCAGCGCGTCAAGAGCATCGCGTACAAGGAAGGCATGACGCTGGTCACCCTCGTGTCCACCGAGATGTTCAAGGCGCACGGTTACCTGCGCAGGATTTTCGAGATTTTCGACCGTTTTCGTGTTTCGGCGGACGTAGTGGCTACCAGCGAAGTTTCGGTGGCCATCGCCGTGTG
>JAADFT010000154.1 GCA_013152765.1 Calditrichota bacterium
CGTTTACAAAATCCTCGATCAGGGGAAGGTGCAGATTCGGGTGCGGTGGGTGGTGTTCAGTACGAGTGGCGCCGCCCTGTTGCAGCACCAGTGTGCCCTGGTTCAGCGGGTCCACGCGAATGCTCCCCTCGCTTCCGAAAATCGTGAGAGTGTCCTGAGATTCCTCAGCCGCGTGGCTGGCCAGTACCAGTCCCTGGGCTCCGCTCTCAAAATCGAGCACGGCAGTGGCTGTGTCTTCGACCTCGCGGTTCTTGAAGACCACGTTGCTCAGTGTACCGGATGTGCTCTCGACCGGGCCGAGGAGGTGCATGAGCACCTCGATTCGGTGGCAGCCGAAGTCCATCATCGGGCCGCCGCCGGACTTGGCGCGTTCCAAAAGCCAGTGGCGGGGGTGCTCCTCCGGCGGGTCAAAGCGTTCGAAGGCGCGTGCCTCGGCGTAAACGGGCGTGCCGATCGCTCCCTCTCTCAGCAGTTCTCGAATTCGGAGGATGACCGGGTAAAGGTGGCGGTAGTAGGCCACGCCCAAAGTAACGTTGTTGAGTTCCGCAGCGGCCAGCATGGCGTCGCACTCGGCCACATTCATGGCCATCGGTTTTTCGCACAACACGTGTTTCCCGGCGCGCGCAGCTTCGATCGCCTGTTCGGCGTGCAGGAACACCGGCGTAGCGATGTACACGGCGTCAACCTCCGGGTCCGCGACCAAATCTCGCCAGTCGGCGTACCAGCGTTTGGCGCCGAACTTCCGGGCAAACGCTTCGGCCCGTTCGACCTGTGCGCGGCTCACGGCAACCAGCTCGGAATTTGGCAGGTCACGCAGCGCCGGTGCGACGCGTTTCTGCGCGATGTCTCCACAGCCGATCAAACCCCAGCGAAGTACGGACATGGTCACCTCTCCTCGTCTTGTGTCTGAAGAAAATCGAGCAAACTCAACCCGGTGTGGTAGGCCGGGTCGGCGTCCGGTGTGGCCGGAATGCGGTCCACGGGATTGCCCTCTGCGTCACGGGTCTGGAAGAGCCAGGAGTACGCTTTTGGATTCACCCAGCGCGTGAGAAGATCGTTGAGAAGGCGATCCTGGGCCTCAGCGATTTCCGGCGCTTTTGGCGAATCGGGCGCGAGGCGCAGCAGTAACGCGGCAGCGCGCAAAGCTTCGGGAACTGCCCACCAGGGAAGACTCGCCTCCAGCGCCTGGCGCGTGAGCAAATCGACCGACGCGACGAGCCCTCCGGGTTTCGAGCGGTAACCGAGTTCGAAAATGTGCACAAAAAGCTCTGGCAGAAGCTCGGCTACCTGGCGGGCAGTCTCTTGCGACCTGTACGGGAGCGAGGGTGCTCTGCGCACGGTGAGCAGGATCTTGGCGCTGAGGCCCACGAATTCGAGCGCGTGCCCGGGGATGCAAACAACCCGGCCCGAACGGACGAGAGGACGTCCGTCGGGAGCGAGGGTTTCCACAAAGTCGAGCGGTTGCAGCTCGGAGAACTGGCCGCGGTTGACGTGCCGTTCCACCAACCGCTCGATGAACTGCAACGCCTTGTTCAGCCACTGCACGTCGCCGCTCTCTCGGTAAGCCAGCTCCAGAGCGCCCAGGGCGATCATCCAGGGACCCTCTTCCTGGGCAGACGACGTCCAGTCGCTCCGGTAGGGCGGATTCAGGGGTTGCTGGTTGCTCCGGAAACGGTTGGTTTCAATGTCGTCCAGAACCCGGGCGAGCAGAGCAAAGCCGTCCTTGCGGATTTGTTCCTGGCTGAGGAACCCGCCGGCTGCCAGCAGCCCCTTGGCGAAAAAGAGGTCTCCGTAAGTGCTTGCGGCCGGTGGCGGAGCGGGCTGGAACCTCCCGTTGTGGTCGATGGCCAGGGGTGTACCGTCCGGACGGAAAACAAACGGCAGACGTCGGCCCATTCGGTTGTGAACGGAGGTGAGCCATTCGACAAGCCCGGGCAGCAGGTTCTGGAGCTGGCCAAGCAGATTCTCACGTTGTGCCGCCTCTACGGAAGAAGAGGTGCTTCGAAGCCAGCGGCCGTGCTCGGCCAGGGCTTCGAGGGCGCGAGCCTGGATCCAGCCGTAGACAGCGTTTCGTCCGCGGATGGGGTCGGTGTCGGGGAAGTCGCGTCCGTCCAGAGTGCTGAATTTGGTGTCCACGAAGCCGTACGCTGGGTCCCGCGCCAGCCTGGAGAGGATGACCTCGAGGTGAGTGAGGAGGAGCGGTTTGAGTTGTTCCTGCATTCCAGAATCCTGAAAAGAAAAGCAGTGGCCCGGAGAACCTCGATTAACCACCGCAGAGTGAACTAAGGCGTGGCCCTTGCCTGACGGAGCCCGAGCGAAACGCTTGCCGGCCGACTCAACAGTTGCGGGGCGGTTTGAGCCTTCTTGGCCGAGCTGCTCGGCAGGCTTGAGTAACAGAAAAGATGAGCGGCGTTTCGGCGTAAGAGACTTAGCTGTCTCTTTCTCTCCCCTCGCGGATGGCTTGCAAAATCTCCTCGAGAGTCAAATCGGTTTCGACACCGTCCACGTCGAGAGGGGATCGCTTTAGGGGTCTTTCAACTTTAAGCAAAAAGAGTTTGCCATCTGGTCGCCGAATCCGGACGGCTCCCTCCTTTTCCGCCTCGTCGAACAGTTCGGCTGGGCGGGCGAGTGCTTCCTCAAATGTAAATTCTTTCACCGGAACCCCGTTTTGGAAAATGTGTACCTGGCGTGACGCGGTTTGGCTTGCGTTTCCCTCAACTCGCCGCTCATTTACAAGGTTCCCAACGTCTACAGCCTCGGAATGTTCATCCCTCCGCTCACCTCCAGGATGGCGCCGGTCGAGTAGTCGAACTGGCCAGAAACGAGGCCCGCTACGGCTTTGCCCACGTCTTCGGGAAGTCCCCACCGACGCTGCGGCACGAGCCCCTCGGCGATTAACTTGTCGTACTTTTCCTTCACGACGGCCGTCATGTCGGTCTGAATGATGCCCGGACGAATTTCGTACACGTTGATTCGGTGTGCGGCCAGGCGGTCCGCGTACGTACGAGCAATCATGCTGAGAGCGGCTTTGGACGCGCAGTACTCGGCGCGCGAAGGCGAGGACACGTAGGCCGAAATCGAAGTGATGAACACGATGTACTGCCGGATCTCAGGATTTTGCTCGGCTCTTGCCACCATGTGGCGGGCCACTTTTTGCGTGAGGAAGAAAGCCCCGCGCGTGTTGATCGCCATCACGCGGTCGTAGCTCTCCGGCGTTGTTTCCAGAATGTCCAGGCGGACCTTGGGAGCTACACCGGCGTTGTTCACCAGAACGTCGAGGTGTCCCACTTCGTCCAGGATGCGCTGCAACAGCGCCTCGTGCGTGTCTACGGCGGCCACGTCCGCCTGGATGGGCACGAACTTTCTTCCCAGCTCCTCCACGCGATCCTTGACCTCGAAGAGACCCTTGGTGTGATTCTGCGGGTCGAACACGACGTCCAGGCCAACGATGTCGTGCCCCTGGCGGGCCAGTTCCAGCACAATCCCGCGGCCGATGCCCTGGCCAGCTCCGGTTACCAGTGCTACCCGTGTCTCGCTCATGGGCTCACCTCACGATTCGGTCACGCATGTAGTCGTTCCACACGTTTTCAAACCACGTGTCCTCTTTCGGGATGGGCCGGATGTCAACCCAGGTTTTCTCCACGTCCGCGTCTCCTTTGAGGCGCACCTCGAGGATCTTCTGGCTGACGAAATCCTCTGGCCGAACCAGTGTAAAGCGCCACTCGTCGCCCAACTCGTCGGTGGGCTTTTCGCCGTGCGGGTCGAGAACCAGGTACGACCCCCGACTCTTGCCTCCTCGTTCCAGGTACTCCTGAATCGCCTCCAGGTAGACGCAGTGGGTCAGGCACAGGTCTCGATTCTTGAAAGCAGCGGGAAGATGCTCGGGGCGTGCCACGCGTAGTTCGCGCTGCATGCGTTGCCACAACGCCCAGGCGTCCCGAACGGCCTCGCCGATTCGGGCTGGGTCCCGAATCACCGCTCCGGCGGAGGACATTCGTTCCTGAAGCTCCGCCCGCAGCCGCCCCACGGCTGCGTCGCCCTCCGCAGATTCGTCGAGCATGTCCTCAGCCAGGCGGAGCTTGGCTGCCACCTGCTCGTGCACAAGGTCGGCGAACTGCCCCGCAGGTGGCGGAGCTGAGGCGTAGCGTTTGGCGATGAACAGCGCCGCCCGTGCACCACCAACCTGGCCTGCGTTCAGGGAGGCGCCTCCGGGGCGGTAGACGCCGTGCGTGCCCGCCACCTCACCAACCGCGAACAGGTGCTTCACGCTGGTTTCCCACCAGATGTTAACCCGCAGCCCCCCGTTGTTGTGCTGGGCGCACACCGCAATTTCCAGCGGCTCACGAGTGATGTCGATGCCGTGGTCCTTGTACAGGTCGATGGCCGGCTGGTTCATCTTGGCCAGCCGTTCGATCGGGGTGCCGAAAAGCGCACCGGACTTTTCCAGGTATTCGTAGGCTTCTTTTTCGAGCAGGTCGAAGGAGAAGTCCTCCAGCTTGCCCGCGCCGCTCGGATTTCGGCGGAAGTCGAGGAAAACGCGTCGACCCTTCACTACCGTTTCCTGGTAGACCAGGATGTCGATGAGCGACGACCCGTAGTTGCGCACCTTGCGCGGGTCGAAAGGCCACTGGTAGCCCTTCAGGAAAATCGCTGTAGCCAGCTTGCTCATGCTGGGGAAGTAGTCGTTGAGGAATTCGCGCTCGTCGCTACCGTCCTGGGCGGTGGAAATGTAGCGCGGAATGACCTGCTGGTACGTTCCCGACACGTTCCAGCGAAACTTGATCGAGGCGAGCCCGTACTGGGATTCCGTGAGGTTGTTCCCCACGGCACCAATTTCCAGGGCCAGGCCCGTGGAGCCCGTCTGGCTCTCGGGGTAGACGGAGGTTTTGTAGATGGCCGCTGGACCGCCCGTGCCGAGAATCACGTTGGTGGCGTTGAAGAGCACGAAACCACGCGTGGGTGAATCCAGATTGTGCTTGTCCAGCGCGACCGCTCCCACGACGCGGGTTTCGCCGTCCTGTTCGTCGGTGAGCAAGGCGATCACGTCGTGGGCGTCGAAAATCGGGACGTTGTGCTTCTGGACCTCTGCTGCCAGGCGCTCGAACATGAAATGCGAGGTGCGCGGTCCAGCTGAGGTGGCACGCTGCCGGGGATCGTGGTCCGTCTTGTAACCGACGTAGCCGCCGTAGCGATCGTGAGGGAACGGCACGCCCAGGCTCACCAGGTTGAAAAAGGCCTGGGCCGAGCCCTGCGCTTCGCACAGAGCCAGATCGCCGTGCATGCAGCCCCCGGCGAAGAGGTCGCGCGCCATCTGGTAGGGGGAGTCCGGAACGTCTCCCGCGAGGGAAAGCTTGTAGTACGTCTGCTTGTCAGAACCTGCGTTGTTGCTGGTCCCGCCTCCCCACTGCTCCGTGACGATGGCAAAGTCGGTTACGCCCTGGCGCAGCAGGTTTACAGCCGCGCCAAGGGCAGCCGCACCGCTTCCGACGATCAGCGTGTTCACCGTGTAAACGGGCAAGGACGTCTCGCCAATTTGCACGTGAGATTTTTCCATTTGCCAGTCCTCAACCTTGGGTCCGTTGATTTCCGTGCTGCGCAGGGCCGTAGCCCTCAGAGCCAGTGAGAAAGGAGCGCGTTTCGGCGTCGAGTTGTTACTCGTCCCGTTCTTTCCTTGCGAAACTCAAGTCCGGTTCCAGCAGACCAGTTCTCGGAAGAGCGGGGCAGACGGGGCGCGTCGCCCGAGTCGCGTCAGGAGCCCTCCTGGCGGAGGTAGTCGTCGATGGCCTGAGCTGCCCGCAGCCCTTCTGCGACCGCCTGCACCACCGTTGCTCCGCCG
>JAADFT010000155.1 GCA_013152765.1 Calditrichota bacterium
AGGGGGGGGCGTGCCGGTATCCACACCACCGCGATCCTAAAAGCTCTTGAGATGGCGAAACTCAGCGTCGTCAATTGGGCTTGCGCCGGTGGCAGCAACAGACGAGCAAAAGGGCTACGCATTTCTCCAAAGCGAATCTTCCTCGGCGAGCTAAAGCTCGTCCCACGAAGCTGTCCGCCCTCTCCGTGCTCCCCGTGCCACCGTGAGAGGTCTTTTCCCGGGATCGACGGCTCCACGAATCGGACGGTCCTAGCCGGACGCGCAAAGCGCGTCCCTCCGGTTCGTGCCTCCCGTTGGGGCAGGGTGACAGGGCGACCAGCGTCCCAGCCCGGGATCAAATCCTCGGGCTCGTGCCTGCGGGAGCAAGACCCGCCGGTGGCTGTCTCCACTCCTCGAAAGCGAACTTTCCCCGGCGAGCTGAAGCTCGACCTGCACCCCCTTCGCAGCATCCAAGTCCCACGTTTGCGGAAGGTTAGTTCCGCCTGGCTTTACAAAAACCGTACCACCTTCCCGAATGGCCTTGACAAAGAAAAGGGGATGTCTTATATTAGCCGTGGCTTTTGGGCAGACCTGTTTCTCGACAGCCGCGCAGGGTCTGTCACCGCAAGGGCAACACAGAGAGGGCGAGGCGTTTGAACTCGCCCTTACATGCGTGGAGGTGCCATGGCCATCACACCTGAGGACGTTGACAAAATCGCGCAGCTGGCCAAACTGCGTTTTTCCGAGGATGAAAAGCGGGAAATCGCCAGGCAGCTCGGCCAGATCGTGGCGTACGTGGAAAAGCTCAAAGAGCTTGATGTCGAAGACGTGCCGCCCACTGCCCACGTGGTAGAGCTGACAAACGTCATGCGCGACGACAAGGTGGAACCCTGGTTGACCCAGGAGGAAGCGCTGGCGAACGCTCCCGCCAAGCACCACGGATTCTTCAGCGTGCCGAAGGTGATCGGGTGAGGGGTCACGCGTGAAAGTCAGAGCGGTCGGTGTCATTCCAGCGCGTTGGGCCTCGAGCCGGTTTCCGGGGAAACCTCTGGCTGAGATCGCTGGAAAGCCCATGATCCAGTGGGTGTGGGAACGAGCCAGTCGCTCGCAGACGCTGGAAAGAGTCCTGATCGCCACGGACGATCCCCGCATCGAGGACGCCGCCAAGGCCTTCGGCGCCGAGGTGGTGATGACGCCGACCGATCTCAAATCTGGCTCGGACCGTGTGGCTTGGGTTGTGCGAGGTCTGCCCGAGTACGACGTCGTGGCCAACATCCAGGGGGATGAGCCTCTGCTCGAACCCTGGGTGCTCGACACGGCGGTGCGGCTGATAACGGAGGATGAGCGTGTGCCGGTGGCCACCCTGGCGCGTGTGGTTGAGGACCCGGCCGAATTGCGCAACGTGAACACGGCCCGGGTGGTGATCGACAAAGATGGCTTCGCGCTGTACTTCAGTCGCGCCGTGATCCCTTACTGCCGCGACGTGCCGCGCCTGGAAGACTGGCCGGAGTGCCACCCATTCTACGACCAGATTGGCCTCTACGTTTTTCGGCGCGACGTGCTGCTGGCTTTCACGGAAATGGAACCAACTTCTCTCGAACGCGCGGAAAAACTCGAGCAGTTGCGCCTTCTCCAGAACGGCATCCGGATCAAGGTGGGCATTGTGGATTTTCGGCCCGTGTGTGTGGACACCCCCGCTGATCTGGAGGTGGTGAGACGGCTCGTCGAAGGGGGCGCGGGACAAGAGGCAGGACGCAGTGCAGGCGGAACCGCGAGGAAGGAGTAGGCCGTGGATGGCGAGACACAAACCAAGTACATCTTTGTCACCGGTGGGGTTGTTTCATCCTTGGGGAAGGGAATTGCTTCCGCTTCGATTGGACGTCTCTTGAAGGCGCGTGGCCTGCGCGTCACCATCCTGAAGTTTGATCCCTACATCAACGTCGATCCGGGCACCTTGAGCCCTTACCAGCACGGCGAAGTCTACGTCACTGACGACGGCGCCGAGACGGACCTGGATTTGGGCCACTACGAGCGTTTCATCGACGAAAGCATGTCGAAGAAGAACAACGCCACCACCGGGTCCATCTACTACACAGTGATTCGCCGGGAGCGGCGCGGCGACTACCTCGGCAAAACCGTTCAGGTCATCCCGCACATCACGGATGAGATCAAGCGGCGCATCCGGAACGTGGCCACGGACGGCGAGCCGCGCGAGGTGGTGATTGTGGAGGTCGGCGGCACCGTTGGTGACATCGAAAGCCTGCCGTTTCTGGAGGCCATTCGGCAGTTCTGCCTGGAACAGGGCCACGAGAACTGCATGAACGTGCACCTCACGCTGGTTCCTTACGTGCACGCTGCTGGCGAACTGAAGACGAAGCCCACCCAGCACTCCGTGATGCGCTTACGCGAGATCGGTATCCAGCCCGACATGCTCCTGTGCAGGGTGGAAACGCATCTTCCGGAAGAGCTGCGCGAAAAGATCGGCCTTTTCTGCAGCGTGCCGAAGGAATTCGTGGTCGAAGCGCGTGACGTGGAGTCGATTTACGAAGTGCCGCTGATTTTCGAGGAGAAGGGCGTTGCGGACAAGATCGTGGAGCGACTGCACCTTCACGGTCACGAGCCGGACCTGAAGGCCTGGCGCGAATTCGTCTACCGCATCAAGAATCCCTCCTCGTACGTGCGGATTGCCATCTGCGGCAAGTACACCGAGCTTCACGACTCGTACAAGAGCATCATCGAGGCGTTCGTACACGCGGGTGTGGAGAACGACGCCCGGGTGGAGCTGAAGTGGGTGGCCTCGGAGGTTCTTGAGAAGCGCCCGCCGGAAGACTACCTTTCCGACGTTTCGGGCGTGCTGATTCCGGGCGGATTTGGTGAGCGCGGCATCGAAGGCAAGATCAGGGCCATCCGCTACGCGCGCGAGAACAAGATGCCGTTCTTCGGCATTTGCCTCGGCTTGCAGTGTGCGGTGATCGAATTTGCGCGAAATGTGTGCAAGCTGGAAGGGGCGCACAGCAGCGAATTCAAGGACGACACGGAACACCCGGTAATTGACCTGTTGCCGACCCAGGTGGACGTCGAGAACCTCGGCGGCACGATGCGGCTCGGCGCCTACAAGTGCGAAATCAAGCCGGGTACGCTGGCTCACAAGGCCTACGGCACGACGCAGATCGAGGAACGTCACCGTCACCGGTACGAGTTCAACAACGCGTACCGCAAACAGCTGGAAGAGTGCGGGCTGATCGTGAGCGGCGTCAATCCGGAGCTGGACCTGGTGGAAATTGTTGAGCTGCGAGATCACCCCTGGTTCCTGGGGGTGCAATTTCACCCGGAGCTGAAGAGTCGGGCGCTTCGAGCCCACCCGTTGTTCCGGGATTTCGTGCGTGCAGCGCTCGAGTACAAACACCGTGTGGAACCGGAGGAAAACGGCGACAACGGTTTGGAGTGAGAGACCTGCGTTTCGCAGGGCAGCGGAAGCTGAGATCGAGAAGGGATGAAGACGAAAATCGTTGAAATCGGCGGCATTCCGGTGGGCGGTGGGAACCCGTTTGTTCTCATCGCCGGGCCGTGCGTCATTGAGAGCGAAGACATTGCCCTTCATGCGGCAGAGTGGATCAAGCAAATCGTCGACCGGCTTGGCATTCCCTGGATCTACAAGTCGTCTTTCCTGAAAGACAACCGGTCGTCGGTGGAGTACTACCAGGGCCCGGGGCTCGAGGAGGGGCTTCGGATTCTTCAAAAGGTCAAGGAAACGTTCGAGGTGCCCATTCTCTCGGACGTGCACGAGTCCTGGCAGGCGGCGCCGGCGGCCGAAGTGCTGGACGTGATTCAGATTCCGGCCTACCTGTCGATGCAGACCAGCCTGGCTGTGGCGGTGGCCAAAACGGGGAAGCCGGTGAACGTGAAGAAGGGACAGTTTCTGGATCCCCGCGACATGGAGAAGGTGATCGGCAAGATCAACAGCCAGGGGAACGACCAGATTTTGCTCACAGAGCGCGGCTCGTTCTTTGGCTACCGCAACCTGGTGGTCGACATGCGGTCGCTGCCGATCATGCGCAAGCTCGGCTACCCGGTTGTGATGGACGCCACCCACTCGGTGCGGAACTACGGGGTGCCTTCGGCTGATCCGCGCGGGGGGAGCCCGGAATTTGTGCCTTACCTGGCGCGTGCAGCAGTGGCCGCAGGGGTGGACGCCGTGTTCATCGAAACGCATCCGAACTGCTCGGAAGCCTTGTGCGACGCCTCCAGCATGTGGCCGCTGCAGAAGCTTGAGGAGTTGCTGAGGCAACTGAAGGAGATTGACACCCTGGTCCGCTCGTGGCCGGATCTGGAGTGAGCGCGGGAGGAAGAACGGGAGTGGCAACAGCCGTCTCGAAAGCCAAGCTTGCCGTTGTGGACAAGGAGGACTGGGTCTCCCGCAGCATCGAGACCGGGAGGGCCGTGCTGGAGGCGGAAGCGAAGGCGGTTGCGCAGATCGCTGAGCGCGTCGACGAGTCTTTCGCCCAGGCGGTGGACCTGCTGTACCGCTGCACTGGCCGCGTCATCGTCACGGGAATCGGAAAGTCCGGCATTGTGGCCCGAAAGATCGCTTCAACCCTGGCGAGCACGGGCACGGCTGCCTACTACCTGCACCCAAGCGAGGGCATGCACGGCGATCTCGGCATCGTGATGAAAGACGACGTCGTCGTTTGCGTGTCCAAGAGTGGCAACACCGACGAGCTGACTCAAATGCTGCCGATTCTGAAGAAGATCGGCGTGCCAATCATTTCCCTGACGGGTAACCTGCGCTCTGCTCTGGCGCTCAAGAGCGACGTGGTGCTGGACGTGGGCGTCGAGGAAGAGGCCTGTCCGTTCAACCTGGCGCCGACGTCCAGTTC
This sequence comes from Calditrichota bacterium, assembly GCA_013152765.1. GTDB lineage: Bacteria > Zhuqueibacterota > Zhuqueibacteria > Oleimicrobiales > Geothermoviventaceae > Geothermovivens. The sequence goes on from JAADFT010000155.1 coordinate 4,857, forward strand.
TACTGCGGCTCTGGCCATGGGCGACGCGCTTGCGGTGGCGCTGCTTGAGCGTCGCAACTTCAAGCCGGAGGACTTCGCGTTTTTCCACCCAGGCGGCAGCCTTGGCAAACAGCTGACGCTGAAGGTGGAAGACGTGATGTTCACAAACGACGCTGTGCCGCGCGTGAGTCTCACGGCGCCGCTTCAGGAAGTGATTTTTGAGATCGCCAGCAAACGTTTCGGCAGTACGTGCGTGGTGGGCGACGAGGGCGTGCTGGCGGGCATCATCACGGATGGCGACATCCGGCGCTTGCTGCAGCGAACGCGGGACATCTGGCATTTGCAGGCGAAAGACGTGATGACCGCAAGGCCGAAGGTGGTGCGGGTTGGCTCGCTGGCGGCGGAAGCGCTCCACCTGATGGAGCACCACAACATCCTGCAGGTCATCGTCGTGGACGAGGCAAACCGCCCGGTCGGAATGATTCACCTGCACGATTTGCTCGAGGCCGGGTTGTCATGACAGATGAATGCTCGGCGCTGGCAGAAGCGGCTTAAGAATGACGCAATTTACGTGTCGATTCGGCTTCTCGCTGGCGCGGTGCGAGCGTTGCCGCCGCTGCTGGCCCGGCGTTTGATGCGTGTTCTGGGCGATTGCGCCTACCTGCTGGCGTCGGAGCTGCGACGCCTGACGCTGCAGAACCTGCGTTCGGCGTTTGGCGACCAGCTCACGGAGCCGCAGATTCGTACGCTCGCGCGACGAGTGTTTCGAGATTTGGGGGCAAATGCGACCGACGCGCTCAGGCTCGACCTTGTGCGGCCGGAAGAGCTGGTCAAAGCGGAGCATTTCGACGTTGTGGAGCGCGGGCTTGCGCGAGGCAGAGGTTTGCTGGTCGCCACAGGCCACGTTGGCAACTGGGAGGTGCTTGGCGCGTACCTGGCGAGCCGGGGAGTGTCGCTGACAGCGCTGGCGGCCAGAATCTACGACCCGCG
>JAADFT010000156.1 GCA_013152765.1 Calditrichota bacterium
CGTTGTTTGACGGCGCAAGCGCCGCCAGTTCTGCAGGAGCCGCCCTCCGGCAAGCGAGTTTTGTGATTTTTGAGTGCGTCAGCTTGCTCCCGCTTTCTGAGAATGAACGTTACCCATGGCCCGAAACCAGAACGTAAACCCGGACGAAAAGCCTGGCTCCCTTCGATCCCCTGGAAACACTTCAGGAAGCTTTCTTCCAGCTTGACATTGACGCACCACTTTCGTAAAATGGATCGTCGTGAGAGGAGGAACGTACCGGAGCTGGAGGAAAGCCTTTGCTTCCGCGGCGTTTGGCCAGCTACGCGCTGGTTGTGGCACTGGTCGTGTGGGCAAATGGGGTGTGGGGGCAGGTGCGTACCCTCCGTAAGGGCGCACTGGATGACGACTCCAAATTCACCAACGTCGGCAACATCGGGCTGACGGTCACCAACTACGGTACCTTTGGCAACGGCTTTTCCATTCCCGGCCAGCCGAGCTGCGAGTACCCCCTCGGCTCGGGCATCGAGCACGTATTCGACGGTGGGCTCTGGGTTGGCGCGAAGCGTGCTGACGGCAAGATCCTCGTTACCACCGGCGCGGTAGACATCGCTTCTCTCAGGGATGTCGCTGCCGGCTTCGAGTTCACCGCTCCGGACTCGGTGGAGGTCCTGCCCGACGGCAGCCGCAAAATCGTCAAGTTCAACGTCACCCGGGAACGCTCCAGCCTTTTCGGTAGCCGCTTTTACCACCCGCAGGCCATCAGCCACCAGGACTTCATCGCGGATTTCACGGACACCAACCGCTACGTCCCCGTCGTTGAGACGATCGGCGAGGACAAGTACCTCGTCGACGGTCCCCTCATCCCGCAGCACACCCCGATGGGCCTGGTTGTCCATCTGGAGACGTACGCCTGGAATTTCCCCTTCGCCGACGCCTTTGTGATTCTGAACTACCGGATCAAAAACGTAAGCGGCGGGCCGCTGCGTGATGTGTACGTGGGCCTGTGGGCGGATCTCGTGGTGCGTAACACGAACATCACTCCGCCGCGCGTGGGCGCACCGTTTTACCAGCACGTGGCCAACGGCTACATCGATTCCCTTCACCTTGCCTACGCGTTCGATTACAACGGCGACCCCGGATTCACGGACGACGGCCTCTACGTGGCGCTGAAATTCCTTGGATCCCGACCTGCGCAGAACCGCACCACCTACAACGCCTGGCTTTTTCGCAACACGGCCGAACCGGTGCTTTTCTCTCCCTCGGACGACCTGGAGCGTTACCAGAAAATGGTGGAAAGCTTGCCCCGCTCCGTGATCGAAACGCTGAACGACGGGCCGGGCAACTACATGACTCTGATTTCCACTGGACCGTTCGACGAGATTCCCCCGGATTCGTCGATCAACGTGGTTTTCGCGGTGGTTTGCGCTCCCAAGTACGGCTCGGATCCAAATTCCGCCGACACGCCCCGAAACAAGCGCTACCTGGTCACCAATGCCGAGTGGGCCGATCGTGCCTACCGGGGCGAGGACCGAAACAACAACGGCGTGCTGGATCCCGGCGAGGACATCAACGCGAATGGCAAACTCGACCGGTTCATGCTGCCGACGCCGCCAACGCCTCCGCACGTGAAGCTGGTCCCGGGCGACCACCAGATCGAAGTGTACTGGGACGACATCTCGGAGCACTCGCTGGATCTGGTCACCGGAAAGCCCGATTTTGAGGGCTACCGCGTCTACAGGTCGAAAGTAGGTGAAGACCTGCCCGGGCATGACCTGCTGAGCTCGCTGGAACTGATCGCCGAGTTCGACAGCGTGGACGGCATCGGTTACGACACCGGGTTCGAACTTGTCCGGTTGAAAGAGCCGGTTTCTTTTGGGGAAATTGAGCAGAATCCGCTGACCGGAAAGGAAGAGCCGGTTGTCTACCGGTACCGTTTGGTGAACAAAAATCTGCTGAACGGCTGGCAGTACGCGTACGCGGTCACAGCTTACGACCGCGGCAATCCCGAGGAAAATCTGCCCAGCCTCGAAAGCAGCCCCTTAGTGACGGCAAAACGCGCCATCCCGGGTTCGCCGCCAAACGAAGGTGGCAAATTCAAGGTCGGTGTGTACCCGAATCCCTACCGCGTCCACGCGGCCTGGGATGGCCACCTGGAGAGAGACCGGAAGCTGTACTTCTACAACCTCCCGCCGCACTGCGAGGTGCGCATTTTCACCCTGGCCGGGAACGAGGTGGATCGCTTCGTTCACAACGCCGCCACGTACACAGGGGAAGACATTCAGTGGTTCCTGAAATTCGGCGGCAAGGAAAGGACGTTTCCGGGGGGATTACACGCCTGGGACCTGGTGACCGCGAACGACCAGGCCATTGCTTCGGGGCTTTACCTTTACACCGTGGAGGACCTGGACACGGGGCAGATTCAGCGGGGCAAGTTCCTGGTGATCAAGTAGCGGCAGACCGAAACGCATGAGGAGGGAGTGACGATGAGCTTTGGTAAAGGATTGCTTGTGGGTCTGGCGTCGGTGGCGCTGCTTGTTGGTAGCGCTCTGGCGCAGTCGCAGTACCCCCTTGTTACGGTGGAGCAGATTCAGAAGGTCACGGATTTCACGCAGCACGACGACGATTCGCCCATGCTCGGCGACACCGTGCGGGTGGAAGTGGTGGCGGTCGGACACCCGCGTTCGCTGTGGGTTGGTGCTCGTTGGTCGTTCTACGCTTACCAGGACACGGTCGGGGAGAACGGCGAGCAGCTCCCGTGGACGGGCATCATGGTCATTCAGCACGACACGACCAAGACGGGCACCCTGATGAACGCCGTGCAACCGGGCGACAAGATCATCGTGACCGGAGTTGTGGCTGAGTACCCCTCCGGCGCCGGGCGCTTCAGCCAGACGCAGCTGGAGGTACTGACCAACCCCGAAATCCCGATTGAGTTCGTCGGCACCGTCGATCCGGACAGCTTCCCCAAGCCGGTGACGCTCACGGCCGCTGATCTGGCGGATCTGGAAGGGGCCGAGAAATGGGAAGCCGCTCTGGTCCGCGTGGAAAATCTCACGGTTGTGAACAACGATCTGCCGGGCGGCACCATGTTGCTGCAGGACGCCGAAGGCAACCAGGTGACCGTTGACGATCAGTACTGGTTCTTCCACGGGCAGTTTGTGGCCGGAAACAATCCCTGGCCGGTGCCTGGTACTCGCCTGAATGTGACAGGCCACGTGCGCGACTACGACAGCCACATGATCGCCCCGCGCAACGACGCTGACCTGGAAATTCTGACGAACCCGCCGGTGATCCGCAACTGGACCCGCGACCCGGCTGCCCCGACGTCGAGCGACGAGGTGACGGTGTCGGCTGAGATCACAGACAACGGTACGGTAGACAGCGCGTTTGTGGTCTACTCCGTCGAAAATGGTCCTTTCCAGGCCGTGCAGATGACGGCAGCGGAGGGCGACTCGGTTTACTCTGCCAAGATTCCTCCTCAGGCTGACGGGTCCTTCGTGAAGTACTTCCTGCGGGCCGTGGACAACGACGGCGACGTGGCCGTTATGCCGGACACGACGGGCGGCATGCTCTTCTACGTGGTCAGGGACGGCGGCCTGAGCATTCGCGACGTCCAGTGGACGCCCTTCGTCTACGACAACTCCGGCTACGAGGGTCTGGAGGTGACGCTGAAGGGCATTGTTGTGACGGACTCCACCGATTTTGCGAACGCCTACGTGATCATGGACGCGGCCGAGCCCTGGCACGGGATCCTGGTTCGCGACGGTGCCCACACCGTAACCCTGGGTGACGAGGTGCAGGTGACCGGCACCGTGCAGGAGTACTACGGCATGACGCGTCTCAACTACATCACGGACTTCCAGCTTCTGAGCGTTGGGAATGAGGTGCCCGGACCCATCGTGGCTCACACGGGCGACCTTGCCACCGGCTCTGCGACGGCGGAATCCTACGAGAACTGCCTGGTCGAAGTCCGCGACGTGACGGTAGCCGATCCTTTCCCGGATGCGCCGAGCAACTACGGCGAGTTCACCGTGGATGACGGGACGGGTCCTGTGCGCGTCGACGATGCGGGCAATTTCAACGGCAACCGCGACTCCACGTTTGCCCAGGGCGACCACATTGATGTGCTCCGCGGTGTGCTCTGGTACACGTACGGGAACTACAAGATCGAGCCGCGCAACGACGCCGACGTGATCGGTCACACCACCGGCGTGGCGGATGCCCGGAACACGGCTCCGTGGACGTACGATCTCAGCCAGAACTACCCGAATCCCTTCAACCCGTCCACGCAGATCCGCTACACCCTGGCGAAAGCCGGACAGGTACGAATCGACGTGTACAACGTGCAGGGCCAGCGGGTGCGCACGTTGGTGAACGCGCAGGTCGCGGCCGGCGTGCATCAGGTGACCTGGGATGGCAGGGACGACGCAGGTCAGGCGGTGGCCAGCGGCCTGTACATTTACCGTCTGCGTGCCGGTGACGTGGTGCTGCAGAAGAAGATGCTGCTGCTGAAGTAGAAGAAATGCACAGGGGACCCTGGCCCGCTAAGGGTGGGGTCCCCGTTCTCAGGAGATTGGGTAAAGAATTGATTTCGGGCTTTCAAACTGCTCGGTTGCTGGTCAGGATTTTGACGGTAACCTTCGTTGGGCTTGTGGCTTTTGTCTCCTGCTCCCGCCGTTTCCCCGACGTGCCCAAGCCGAATTTGCCGCCGGACACGCACCTGTACCTGGAGAGTACGCGCATGTTGCGTACCACAACCAGTCAGCAGGTGCTGCACTGGTACGGCGACGATCCCGACGGCCTGGTGATCGGCTTCCTCTACACCTTCGACGCCGAGGTCCCTGTGCCCGAGACCTGGGATGGCGACACGCTCGCGGGTGTCTGGACCTTCACAACGGCACAGTCGGACACGTTCGGTCTGCGTTTCATCAGTCAGGACACCACGTTCACGTTTCGTGTCGCGGCGGTGGACGACGAGTTCGCTGTAGACCCCACACCGGCAACCCAGCACTTTCCGGTCAAAAACACGCCGCCCGAAGTGGAATTCACGCTGAACAGCGACGTGCCGGAAACGACGTTTACGGTGGCCTCGTTCTCGTGGCGAGGAACAGATCTGGACGGCGACGAAACGATCGTGGCCTACGAGTGGGCCTTAGACGACACCTCCTCTGCGGGCGCCTGGCACCGGGTGTCCAGCAAGACCACCTTTCTGACGCTCCGCGAGGAGGACGGTCTCACGGAAGGAGACCACGTGTTCTACGTGCGCGCTGTGGATCTTTCGGGCAGTCGCAGCAAGACTGCGCGCATGCCGCGCACCGAGGACAGAATCTGGCACGTGCGCAAGCCGAAAAGCCGCTTCCTGCTGATCGACGACTACGGTCCACTGGACAACTCCGCCGCTTTCTACGCTGGCGTGCTGAGTGAACTGCTGGGCCAGTTTGACGTCTGGGACATCAAGGCCGATCGCAACCGCGACAACGACCCGGATCTGCTGCCGAGCTCTGCGGCAACTTTCACGGCGACGCTGGAGCTCTTCGACCGGGTTCTGTGGTACACGGACCAGAGCCCGACTTTAGAGTACGCGCAAATCTCGATCCCGGCATTTCTGCACAAAGGCGGGAAAATCATCATGTCGGCGTCGTTTCCGGAATTTTTCAACAGCCAGGGCAACCCGCTGGAGTTTTCTCCTGTGGACAGCCTCGGTTTTACCATCAACCGGGTGACGCCGGGCGTGGACCTGCTGCCGCAGAAAACAGGGCTGGACACTCTGCGGACGAGCACGAACGTGTTCTTCGTGAAGACGCTTGTTCCCAAGCCGAGCTCCTCTGTTCTGTACCGGCTT
>JAADFT010000157.1 GCA_013152765.1 Calditrichota bacterium
CCTGTACATTTCGTGGTGGTCTTTTGTTGTCTCGGTTGTCGTCATCTGGGTGGTGACCCTGTTCACGGAGTCGCTGCCGGACGACAGGCTTAAGGGGCTTGTGTACCGGCTGGTGGAGGACGACGAAACAACACAGGCTGCCCTGCGTAGCCGGGCGGAGTAAGCTGACCTCTGCTGACATGCAGCGCGCCCGACGAGCCCGCCGGAGAGAGCTCGTTCGGGTTGGATTTCGGACGGAAAGGCAGCCCGGATTACGGAAAACGAAAAACGCTGAAGAATGGGATCTCCCGCTTACACCGGGTGGGAGACGGCTCATTGTTCTTCGGCCGGGGTGCTAAGGTGGCAGCGGATGTCGAGCCGGTGGTGCTGGTAAGCCCCGAGGGGTAAAATCCGACCCTGACAAGAGGAGACCGGGCTCGGAGGGATGACCTTCTGGTCGTCCGATCGCGGCTTCCGCAGCCCGTGCATGAGCGATTCAAAAGGTTCCTTGCTGCGGCTCTCTCGCAGCGGATTTGTTGAGAGCGGAGAAAACGATGCTGAATTTCGACTGGCTGTCTGGACTCAGCATGGGGCAGGCGAAAGGCCTGGTTCTGGGATTGTTTGTGCTGATTGTTGTACTTGTTTGGATGCTTCCGAACTGGTACATTTACCGCGGTGCTCCTGACCGCAAAATCTGGAGAAACCTGAAAATCTGGGCCACGATCGTGGTCTTCCTGCAAGCGGCTCTGTACTGGTACTTCGGTTAACCCTGAGGGAATCATGCTCAAACGAATGGGTCCCGTTGGCGCGATCGGACTCTTCCTGTCGCTGTTCGGCCTGTGGCTTTTTGTGGCCATCCCCTTCACGGAAACCGCTTACGGCAAGGAAACGAACGCCATTTCGGGCGGAATCATCCTGGCAATCGGGCTTACGGCTTTTCTGCTTGATGTGAGAAAGAAAGGTTCCGCTTCTTCAAAAGCGGATTCCACGAAAGAAGGCTGAGGAGCCCCCACTCGTTGGGGGCGTCTCTTTTTGCCGGGAGGGTGTGGCTGCGGGATCAGCGAGAAAACAAAGCCGGCTGAACCTGGTCGGTTTCCAGTCGTTCAATGAGCGGTCGATTGGCATGAACGGAGATTTGAAATGGCGAATGGCGAAGTAAAAATCGTGCCGTTGCTTCGACAAGAGGCCAGAAAGTGGCTGGAAAAGGGGCTGGTGGCTCCGAGGCATGCCGAGCGCCTGCTGCGTCAGTACGGAGACACGGCGCCGGTACCTTTGCCGGAGCGGTTCGCTGTCCGCGCCACGGTCATGGCCTTGAGTGGCCTGGCGCTGGTGGGCTTTGCTCTCGCTCGCGCGGCGTTGGGGTCCTCGGGCAACATCGCCTGGTGGATGCAGGTCGTATTTGGCTTAGTGTTGATGGCCGTGGCCTACGGCGTGGGGTACAGCCAGTTCGAGCGCAGCGATCGCCGTGCCTGGGTCGTTGGTGGAACGGTCGTCGGACTGATCGGCTTCGTGATCGCTCTTTACGCACTTCTGGAGGGAACCGGAGCCGGAACTCCGGAGACACTCCCGCTGTTCTTGGGTGGCCTCACAGCCTGGGTCTTAGCCCTGATGCTTTCGTCCAACCTTCTGCTTGTTCTCTCGACGCTTCTACTCACTGGCTGGGTGGCTGTCCTGGGGTGGGTTCACTTCACGGGGACGGTCTGGTTTCTGGTAATCACCCTGCTGCTTCTCTTGCCTTTGACCTACCGACTTCGCAGCCGCACCAATCTGGTCGTCCTCGGATTCGCTCTTCCGCTCTGGTTCGGTCTGGGCCTTAAGCCCATGTTTCCCGAGGTAGAAATCTTTCTGCCTCTTACGGCTGTGCTCTGGGGCGCTCTCTGGATCCTGCTGGGCGCGGTAGCGCCTGGACCCGAGGGCCGGTTTGCTCAAAGCTTTCGCTACGTCGGGCTGATTTTCTTCTTCCTCGGGTTAGGGATGCTCAGCCTGCACAGTCTCGGCGAGAGCCTGGCCAAGACGGTTCTGGCCAAGCCGGACTGGCGATCGGGTGAGGGCTTGCTGCTGGTGATCACCAACACGATTCTGGCTGTGATGAGTCTGCTGCTGCTTCTGCGAGCCCGGCGTGGAAGCCGACTGACGCGTGCCGAGTGGTGGGCGTTGCTTGTCGCGGTGGTCAGCGTGTGCCTCTTCATGATCTTCCCGCAACGAGTTCCCCAGGAACTGGCCGGGTCGCTCCTGACGGATTACCTCTTCGGCTGGACCCTCTGGTTCGGGATTCTGACGTTCGTAATTCTGCTCGGCGGGGTGATCGTCGGTTACCGTTCAGGCGACGGCTTTCTGTTTTATTTTTCCCTCCTGGGCGTTTTCGTCTTTGCCGGCCTGCACTACTTCGACCAAATCTGGGCGGCTTTGCCCCGCATTTTCTTCGTCTACACGAGTGGCGTTGTTTTGCTGTTAGCATGGATTGTTCTCGAGCTCAAGGCGCGGAGTTCTAAGCCGGAGATTGGAGCATGAAAAGCAAGATTTCGTACGCGGTCCTTGGGGCTCTGCAGATTGTTCTTGTGCTGGCCCTGTGGGCCACCAACAGCGGGGGGCAGCAGTCTGAGGAGTTGAAGCTGGATTTGGCTGCCCCTACGGTGTTTTCAATTCTGGAAACGAACATTGTGAAGTTGCCGCTTGCGGCTCAGCATGTGACTTCCTTTAACGTTCGCGTCGACTCGCTGGCGGCGGTCAAGAATCGGCGGGTGTACGTGGTTCTGGGGCAAAAAGGCGAGACCTGGCAGCCCCTGGAGGTCCGCGTCCACAGGCCGAGCGGCGAGGTGCCGGCTGTGGCGGCTCGTGTTTCGGACGTAACAACGCTCCGTCGCGTGACCGTGAGTTACGACAGAAACGGCGAAAGGAAGCAGGGTAAGTGGGTGACGACGCTCTCGGTGGGCGTCAAGCCAGGCGACCGAGTGTTGGTGACGGAGGAGAAGGGCAAAGTCGTTTACGTGACCCCTTACAAGGCTTACAAGAACAAGGTGTACGGCAAGATCGTGGCGGTCAAGCGGAGCAATGTGCGGCCGTACGCGTACGAGCTAACGTTGCGTTTCCCGGTGGGTAACCGGTCGGCCACGGGCTCGTACATCTGGAATTTCTACAAGCCGGCCGACGTCCCGCAGGTTGGTAGCGTGGTGAACCTGAGCTTTGTGCCGGAAAATGGTGGCTACAAAGTGACTTACGTGGATTTCAACCCGTTCTGGGAGGGCAAGGTCGAGGCTGTCGAAACCGGACTTGCTCTGAAACTCGACTACGGCGTAGACGCTGTGCGTCCGTCGTCGTCCGCCATTTCCAAGCTCACCGAACTGGCGGAGATCTCGGGCAGGGTACCTCTCTCGTTGAAGGCGCGGGTGGCCCGAAGCGGACAGTTGCGCCCGGTGAGTTTGCTGGTCGGACCTGAGGAGATTCCCCTTACGAAATGACTGTTGCGGCGACAGGCGAGGCTGCCCGGCTTCAGAGGGCGGCCGACAGCTTCCGGGCGATGGGCACGCTGTTCGAAGTCGTGCTGCTGCACGAGGACGAGGGGCTGCTCCACGCTTTGCTCAACGAAATCCACGACGAAGTGGCGCGCCTGGAAGCGAAGCTGAGTCGCTTTCTGCCCACATCTGAGGTAAGCCGGATCAACCGGCTTGCTGGTAGGGGGCCGATTCTGGTCGATTTCGAGATGCTGGAAATACTTGACGCGGCGCTGGAGTACTACCACAAAACCGGTGGAGCTTTTGACATCACGGTAGCGCCGCTGCTGCGCAAGTGGGGGTTGTACGAACGCAAGGGGCACGCCGTCGACGCTCAAACACTGCGTCAGTTGCTGGACCAGGTGGGCAGCGATTTGATTGAGCTGGATCGAAGACGTCGGACGGTGACTTTCAAAAAACCGGGTGTTGAGATTGATCTGGGAGCGGTCGGCAAGGGCTACGCTGTCCGAGAAGTTGTGGACATGCTGCGCCGGGCAGAGCTGCAGCATGCCTTTGTGAGTTTTGGTGGCAGCAGCATCTTCGCGCTTGGCAGTGCCCCTGGTCACCAGGGCTGGCCCTTTTCGATTCGTCTGGCTCCCCCGGAACTTCTGGACCCCGTACCGGTGACCCTCCAGAACAGGAGCCTGACGATTTCTGGAAACACGGTTCGCACGGTTGAAGCGGAAGGCCGCTCGGTGGGGCACGTTCTGAATCCGGCGTCGGGGCAGCCAGCCGCTGACGTGGTGGCTGTGGCAGTTGTTCACGATTCCCCGTTTGTTGGAGAAATGTTGTCGACGGCGATGATGGTGCTCGGACCGGAGAAGGGCGAGGAGATCCTGGCGCGTGAGCGCGCTGGGGCGCTGTTCGCAGTCCGGTCTGCAGATGGCGTTGAGCTTCGAGATGTGAATTTCACGGAGGTGTGAGAGCGAATGAGCACCGAAGGACAGTCGAGGCGGGACTTCCTCAAGAGCGCGGGATTAGCTTCGGTCAGTCTCGCCAGCATGCTGGGTCTGGCCGCCAGGGGTGAGGGCAAGGTCGGTCCAAACGACACGGTGAACGTCGGGATCATCGGTACCGGTAGCCGCGGATGCCACCTTTTGCAGATCATGAACACGATTCCCGGCATCAAGGTGGCGGCGGTGTGCGACATCTACCAGCCCCACCTGGACCGCGGGCTCAAACTGGCTGGCGGCAAAGTGCCGGCTTACAAGGATTACCACAAGCTTCTGGAACAAAAAGACCTGGACGCGGTGGTCATTGCCACCCCGCTGAACTGGCACGCCCGGATGAGCCTGGACGCACTGGACGCCAACAAGGACGTTTTCTGCGAGAAAACCATGACCTACTCCCCCGACGAGGCGGAGCAGGTGGTGCGACGCGTGTTGAACAGCGACAGGGTTTTCCAGGTTGGACACCAGAGGCGCTACAGTCCCGTTTACCACCGCGTGATGCAACTGATCCACGAAGGTGCGATTGGCGAGATCGTTTTCATCAAAGCGCAGTGGCACCGAAATGGCGACTGGCGGCGGCACGTGCCCGATCCTTCCCTGGAAAAGCTGCTGAACTGGCGTCTGTACCGCGAGTCGTCGGGCGGCCTGATGACGGAGCTGGCCAGCCACCAGATCGACGTGGCGAACTGGGCTTTGGGCGACATGCACGTGGAGAGCGTTGTAGGCATTGGGGGCATTGACTACTGGAAGGACGGGCGCGAAGTTTACGACAACGTGAGTGTGGTGTACAAGTACCCGAACGGGGTAAAGCTGGTGTACACCAGCATCACGCGGAACAAGTACTACGGCGCGTCGGAGCAAATCATGGGCAGCGAGGGCACGATCGAGGTGACGACGCGGCGGGCGAAACTCTTCCGCGAACGGCCGGTTCAACGTTCCGAATTCAAGAGTTTCGTGATGAATCTGGAGCGCGAGCTCCTGCAGTCCGTGGCCGTTGGAGCGGCGTCCTTCCTGCCAGAGGATCCAAACAAGGACACGGGAACCTGGATCGAGGTGGACATGCCGCACTCGGAAGAGTACTTGGAGCTGGCCAGCTTTGCCGAGTGTGTGCGCACGCGCCGGAAGCCCTTTGGCGACGTGCTGGTCGGGTACCGCTCGGGTGTTGCTGCTTTGATCGGCAACCAGGCCATGGATTCGGGAGAGATCGTTCTCTGGCCCAAACACGAAGGGATCGCCTGAGAACGACGTACAGGACCTGAAGCACATGCTGACAACATTCCGGAGGCACACAGAAAGTGACGCGAGGGCCCCTGAGGGGCCCTTTTTGCGTAGGAGCAAAGGTACTACGACTGCCGGGCTGACTGAGGTTCGCGTGCGTTTTGTGGCCCGGAATGAACG
>JAADFT010000158.1 GCA_013152765.1 Calditrichota bacterium
CCCTCTCCCCTGGCGTGCTGAGCAGACTGGCCACTGAGCTCACCAAGCTTGCCTCGGGAGCTGATGTCCAGAACGCTTTGCAGCAGGACGAAGAGCTTTTCCGCCTGGTTCTCGCCGATGGGACGGGCTTGTTTTCGCTCGTTCTCAGTTTGCTCAGGAACTGGCCTGGCGTCTTCCTGGACCCTTCTGTCCCCCGTAAACTGCAACCAGCCAGGGACTTCGACTTCTCCCCCGTTCTCGGCATGACTTTCCGCGGCGCCACTGCTTCGGAAGCAACCCTCAGCCTCGTCTTCTCCGGCCCCGACGAATCGACCACCCTCCTCGAGTTCCGCCTCGGTAAGGCACAACCGGTTCTGGCCCTGCGACAGCCCTCAGAGAAAACCACCGTTCCGCAAGAGGAGACCAGTGTTGTCGCCGTGGACTCGCCAGCCGGTTCCCGACAGGCACTGTCGGACTCATCCCGTCAAACTCCAGGCCAATCTGTTCTGGTCTGCTACCGCTCTCCCGACGCAGGACCGCCCCAGCCCGTGCAAGTGCGGCTCGAAAACGAAGGCTGTCCTCCGAACTCCTTTGCCAAAGTATTCACAAGCGCCAACGAGGCAGTTCGAACTTTCGTCTTCCACGGACTGCACCGCCACCGCTTCGAGCAACTTAAAGCGCTGCTTGAAAAAACATTCCGAAAGCAGCTCAAGAAGGTCAAGCGCAGGATTCAGAATCTGCAGCAGGATCTCAAAGATGCCCAGTCTGCAGATCGCTACCGTGAGTTCGCGAATCTTCTCCTCGCCAATCCCGGCGACAACCAGCGAGGCCACTCGTCCGTGACCCTACCCACGTTCGATGGGTCCACAACCGTCACCGTGCCCCTCGACCCGACGAAAACTCCTGTCGAGAACGCCGAGGCCTACTACCGAAAAGCACGGAAGCTGGAAGCGAAGCGGAAAATCGCGACCGAGCGCCTGGAACAGGCGCGCGCGGAAATGGAGAGGCTGGAAAACCTGCTGAGAAAGGTTCGGGAGACGGACTCACTCAAGGCTCTGCAGGAACTCGCCAACAACGAGGCCCCCGAGGTACTTCAAGGGAAAAAAGTGCAGCGAACTGCAAAGGCTGGAAGCCGGGCATCGCAGGGGAGGCGCGCTTTCCTGGAATTCACATCAGCGGACGGTTTGCAAATTCTGGCGGGAAGGTCAGCGGAGGACAACGAAAAGCTCACGTTCGACGTGGCCAAAGAGCACGACTTCTGGTTTCACGCAGCCGGCACCACGGGCTCTCACGTCATCGTCCGAAACCCTCAGCGGCTGGAGAAATGTCCGCCCCGCACAGCCGAACAGGCCGCCGCACTCGCGGCCTATCTTAGCAAGAACCGCAACAGCAGCAACGTTCTGGTTCACTACACCCAGAAGCGCTACCTCAAAAAAGCCAAAGGGGCCCCTCCGGGCACGGTCATCATGAAAACATTCCAGTCCATGTTCGTGAAACCTGCTCTTCCCGAGCAGACGAAAGACGCCTCTGCCGCTGGGTCGTAACCCGCCGTCAGCAGGAAACCTTGCCGTACGTCAGGCCCTGCTCCCCCGAAAAATCTGCGAATGGCTCCCTTCTCTCTACCGATCGACGTAAACGTGTCCGCTGGGTCCCTCCACCACCTCGCCGATCACCGCCGCCGCTGGCGTGGAGCGCTTCTTCAGTGCTTCCACAAGGGCATCCACCTTGGACGGCTCAACAGCCATCAGGAGCCCGCCCGAGGTTTGAGCGTCGAACAGCAGAGTCGTCTCTTCCCAGGTCAGCGAGTCGTCAAACGTGACGATGTCCTGAAGGTAGTACCGGTTGTTGCTCGTACCGCCGGGAACGTGTGATTCTCCCGCAAGCTCCAGAGCTCGCTCGAACCGGGGTACAGCGCTGTAACGGATTCGCAGGGCCACGCCCGAGTCTTTGGCCATTTCGTGCGCGTGCCCCAGGAGCCCGAACCCGGTTACGTCCGTAGCCGCGTGTACCCCCACCTCCAGCATGGCCTCGGCAGCTCCCGCATTCAGAACCGCCATCGTCTCGACCACGTGCTTCAACAAATCCCCGAGCTCAACTCCATTTTTGAGCGCAGTTGTGATGATTCCGGTGCCGATCGGTTTCGTCAGCACCAGCACATCTCCAGGACGGGCCCCTGCGTTGGTCACGATCTTGTCCGGATGTACAACGCCCGTTACCGCCAGCCCGTACTTGATCTCCTCATCCTGAATCGTGTGGCCGCCCAGGATGGGGACGTCCGCCTCGCGAGCCTTTGCCTCACCCCCCTTCAGGATGTCAGCCAGAACGTCCAGACCGAAGTACTTGACGTGGTAGCCAACAATGTTCAGCGCACAGATCGGTTTGCCGCCCATCGCGTAGACGTCCGACAGCGAATTGGCCGCAGAAATGCGGCCGAAGTCGTACGGGTCGTCCACGATCGGCGTGAAAAAGTCGACCGTCTGGATGAGGGCGATCTCATCCGTGAGGCGGTACACGCCCGCATCATCCGTCGTGTTGGTGCCAACCAGCACTGCCGGATGGTCGAGCGGCGAAAGTTGCGACAGGACTTGGCCCAGCTCCGCCAGGCTCATCTTCGACGCTCAGCCGGCGCATTTAACGACCTGGGTCAGTCGCGTCCGCTTGTCCTGGTGTTCGTCCATTCCTGTAGATCCGCGTTTCCGTGGGTTACGTAGCGAATACCGAGGGAGCGTTGCAGTTCAAACCTAACCTACTGAAGCAGCTGCCCGTAGTCCGAGCTTTCCCGGGCATGGACCAACGGCTTCCACCTGCTTCGCAACCGGGTGAACAGCCCTCAGGGGCCGTCAACTATTCGGTCTTCTTGGTCACCAGCACCGCACACGGCGCGCGGCGGATGATTCGCTCGGTTGTGCTGCCCAGGAGAATGTGCTCGATCCCTTTCAGCCCTCGCGTTCCAGCGACGATGAGGTCCGCCTTCTCCGCCTCCGCGTACTGGGCAACCTGAACGTGTGCCTCACCCTCCAGCACCCGGATCTTGTGAGGCAAACTGCCCGCGCGCACTCGCCTGGCGAAACGGGCCAGCGCTTCCTGCGACCGTTCGAGCACCTCAGGAATGAGTTCAAAAATGGAGGTCTTGCCGGTGACAAAGTACGCCGGGTGGATGTCGTCCTCCACCACGTGCACAAAATGCAACTCGGCGCCGTACTTCTCGGCCAGTTTGACTGCCCACTTGCCCGCGATTTCCGAATGCTCGGAAAGATCCGTCGGAACCACGATTTTCTTGTATCCTTCGGCGGGATCCACGGGCCTGCTACCGGTACGGGCAGTCAACACCGGCACGGGACCGTGGCGGATTACGTGATCGGTCACGCTACCGAGCACGAGGTGCGCAAGCCCTTTGCGGCCGTGCGTCCCCATCACGATGAGGTCAACTTTGTTCTCCTTGGCGTAGCCAACGATTTCCTCGCTGGCACTGATCCCACGCGCAACCACCCGTTCCACACGCAGTTCCCGGAGCTTTTCCCCAAGTTCGGCAAGAGAAGCCCGAGCCCTTTCCTCCATGGCGTGGTAGAGCTGATCGAGCTCAGGAAAGGCGTCCTCCGGCAGATGCAGCCCCTCTTCGTACATGAGAACAGCGTGAAAGAGGATCAGCTTGGCGTTGAAATGGCTCGCCAGGGTGACCGCGTGGTTGAACGCAACTTCGGCCGACTCCGAGAAGTCCGTCGGAAACAGAATCTTGCGCAGCCTCGGCATGACTCGTCCTCCGCAAGGTTAACAGCCGGGCAAACTGAAAGCGGCTTAATGATAACGATTCGTAATGAAAAAAGCAAGCGCGACACTGTCGCGCCGCTACCAGATTTCGACAAGCGATCTGGTAGGGTTGCAGCGACGGGACCCATCCTCAACCTACAAAAAAGCGGCCACGCCCCACATTTCCGGAGACGTCGCCGCTCTTCTCGTCGACAAATCCCAAACCAGCTCAGTGGCTCAAGATGCCGCTTTGCCTTTCGTGTACGCCTCTTTGATGAGCGCTTCGAGACGCTCCTTGGGTTGCAGCACCGTTTCGGCGTCCACCGTGAACTCCTGCCGCCCCAACAGACGCAGGCCGTACTCGTAGTCCTTGAGAAGGTCGTAGCAAAGGTCCTCGAGCTTGGCGCCCTTCTCTTTCGCCTGCTGTTTCAGGATTTCCACTGCCTCGGGCGTGCAGCGAATGGCAATTCCCGTGGACGCAAGGAAACGGCGCTGGAAGGTTCTGATCGCTTCGCGCGTCAGCAGCTTTTCCAGTTCACCTTCCGGATCGTCCACCATTTCCGGCGTCACCGTCAGCTCACGAATCTCCGTGGACGGCAGCTTCTTCTCGTAACGTAGCAGGACGCGCTCGAACACGCTCACCAGGCCACGCGCTCCTGTGTGCTCCGCGTAAGCCCGCTCCGCCATCTTGCGGAGGGCCTCCTCCGTGAATTCCAGGCGGATCCCGTAAGCGGCAAAATCGCGTTTCTTCGCCTGGACGACCGTGCTCTTCGGGTTCTTCACGATCCGGTACAGACCGTCCACGTCGAGATCGTTCAGCACTACCACCACGGGCAAACGCCCCACGAATTCGGATTCAAAACCGAACTCAATCAGGTCCTCCGTTCGTACCTGCCGGAGCAACTCGGTATCTTCCGCCCGGTGGACATCCAGGTCGGAGTGGAAACCGACCGGTTGGCGGTTCAGTCGCCGCCGAATGATGTCCTTCAAGTCCGTGAAGGCACCGCTCACCACCCAGAGGATGTTCTTCGTGTTGATCTTCTTCCGCTGCACCTTGCCGGTGCGCTGCATCTCCATGGCCGCTTCAAGCTGCGAAGCCAGGTCGTGCGGAGTCCGCAGATCGACCTCCGACTCCTCCATCAGCTTGAGCAGGTTACGCTGAACTCCTGACCTGGACACATCGGGTCCCACGTGGCTGCCGCTCGAAGCGATCTTGTCGATCTCGTCCAGGTAAACGATGCCGTACTCGGCCAGCTTGATGTCGCCGTCGGCCTGACGGACCAGATCGCGAACCAGGTCCTCCACATCTCCGCCCACGTAGCCCGTCTCGCTGAACTTGGTTGCGTCGCCTTTCACAAAAGGTACACCAATTCGCTTCGCGATCAGGCGAATCAGGTACGTTTTGCCCACGCCCGTGGGGCCAATCATCAGGATGTTGGGCTTGATGTTGCCAACAAGGTCTTCAAGTTCTTCTTCATGTTCGTGCCGCATTCGATTGAAATGCGTGCAAATTTTCGTCGCGAGGACCTCGATGGCCTCGTCCTGCCCAACGACGTACTCCTTTAAGAAAGCCTCGAGTTCCTCGGGCTTCATGTCGAACCGAATGCGCTTGACACCGTCCCCCTCGCCCTTGTCGCCAGGCTGCTCGCTGGCCGTGTCGGGCTGGGGCGGAATCACAACGCGGTCGCCGTACTTGCTCTTGAGAAACTCGGCGACCTCGCGCTGAATTTGCATTGGATCTGGAAAGCGTTTGTCAGACACGCTTCTCCACCTCACTTTTCCTGGTTTGTTCTCGCAAACACCTGGAGGCGACTTCTGGCCGCCCTGGTTAGTCGTACGCAGCTGGGCGTCAAAAGTTCAGTCGTCCGCAGGGTTTCCGCAAAGAGCGTTCCACAAAAGGTCCTTTGCCGCGCTCGAAACACCACGGCGCATTTCAAGCGTGTCGCGCCACCCTGGTCGTGAAGCAAACAGCTGCTGTACTGCAAGAGCGGGTAAATCAGCGTTCCGTGAAAAAGCGCATGCTGAAATCGAAATTCGGCGCCGAGTGCGTGATGGAGCCGACGGAGATGAAATCT
>JAADFT010000159.1 GCA_013152765.1 Calditrichota bacterium
GCCGTGTTCGGTTCCGCTGCGTGGGAATGCTGGTAATTTTCTCTCGGTTGAGTCCGCTCAGGGCAAGTCTACTACGTCAGATTCGCGAAACAAAGGCGAAAGCGGCGCGTGACTTTTCCGCTCGGGGATCAAATCCCTGGGCTACCAAAGGGAACCGCCTGCTAAAGCAGGCTTGTTTCAGGCGAGACTAAGCAACACCTCGCCCCAGAGAAACCACGAGTCCGAAAAGCCAACCACATTTTGACGTAGCAGAACTAACTGCTCCGGGTCAGCCCAGGAAGTCAGGCCGTGGGCGGAAAAGTTACGCTTTTCGGTTGCTTGTTCAGCAGTGCACCCGCTGGACGCCAGGATCCGAGCCGACGACTGAAGCTCCGGCAAAATCGTCTGTGCTAATGGAGAACGATGAGCGCAAAAGAACACGAAACCCCCGACGAAGAGAAGCGCATGCCGTTTCTCGACCACCTTGAGGAATTGAGGTGGCGGCTCATCAAGTCCATCGCCGCTGTGATGGTCATGGCGATGGTCTCCTACATGTTCTCCGAGCAGATCCTCAACATTCTCACTCATCCCTACGCCAAATTCTCGCGTCCCCTCATTTTCCTCGCGCCCACCGAAGGGTTCATGATCCGCATCAAGCTCGCCCTGTTCGGCGGCCTGATTTTCGCGCTCCCGGTGATTTTCTACCAGTTCTGGAAGTTCGTGGCGCCAGGCCTGTACCCGCACGAGAAAAAGTACGTGCCAACGATCATCGTCATCAGCACGTTCAATTTTCTCGTGGGCGCTGCGTTCGCCTACTTCATCATCGTGCCTTTCGGTTTGCGATTTCTGATCGGCTTTGAGACACCCGATTTGCAGGCCAGCATTCGAATCAAAGACTACCTCAGCTTCATCACCAACCTGATGCTGGCCTTCGGTGTTGTGTTCGAGCTACCGATCCTAGCGTTTTTCCTGACGCGCATCGGCATCATCACGCCTGAGTTCATGAAGAAGTACCGCCGCTACGCGATCGTGATTGTCTTCGTGCTCGCGGCGGTGCTCACGCCGCCGGACGTGTTCAGCCAGATTGCCCTCGCAATTCCGCTTGTTCTGTTGTACGAGATCAGCATCTGGGTCTCGAAGGCAGCGAAGAGGAAGCGCGACGAGGCGAAGAGCGCGGAGGAAGAGGAGAGCGTGCGTACGCCACCTCCACCACCTCCGCCGCCACCGGCTCCATCCGGGGGAGGTCAGCCGCCCGAGGCTCCGAAGGGTACGCCGCCGGAGGCGCCGGCGATGACTCCGGAGATGGAGCCGGACGAAGCGGAGACCGAAGCCGAAGAGACGGACGACTTTTACCCGGAAGAGTCCGAGACGACGGGACTGGGCGACGACGAAGAAGATGAGGAACTGTACCCGCCTGATTGAGGTACAAGTCTTCCGCTGCTGAAGTCGGGAATCGGCGGAGGCCGACTTCCTGGCGCGGTCGAAAAGAACCTGGACCAAGCAGGTGAGGGAACATGGCAACGATTCCGGATGCGTACCTTTCCCTCAGCGACGACGAGGCTCGCGAGCGCATCCTCAAAGCCAAAGAGAAGCTGGGTAAACAGCTTCTGATCCTGGGCCACCACTACCAGCGCCCGGAGGTGGTGGCCATCGCTGACCGGCGCGGCGACTCCTTCGGTCTTTCGCGCGAGGCGGCTGCCTCCGACGCCCGTTTCATCGTGTTCTGCGGCGTCCACTTCATGGCCGAAAGTGCCGACATCCTGACCTCTGAGAAGCAGATCGTCATCCACCCGAACCTGAACGCCGGCTGCCCGCTGGCCGATTTTGCACCGCTCGACCAGGTGGAACCAATGTGGGAGCGCCTCGTGGACGTGCTTGGCCCCGGGCGCGTCACGCCGGTGACCTACGTGAACTCGTACGCGGAACTGAAAGCGTTCTGCGGTCGGAACGGCGGGGCTGCCTGCACTTCGTCCAATGCCCACAAGGCTTTTCAGTGGGCGCTGGAGCGTACAGAGAAGCTTTTCTTCTTCCCGGACGAGAATCTGGGCCGCAACACGGTGAAGCGCCTGGGACGGCAGGGCCTGAAGGTTGCCGTCTGGGATCCGGCGCTGCCCGATGGCGGTCTCACGGTTTCGCAGATGCTGGAGACGGACGTCTTCCTGTGGAAAGGGCACTGTCACGTGCACACCTGGTTCCGGCCCGAACACGTGCGCAAGGTTCGCGAGCTCGATCCCCAAGCCATCGTGATCGTTCACCCCGAGTGCCACGAGGAGGTGGTGGACCTTGCCGACCACGCTGGCTCTACGGAGTTCATTCTGAAGTTCGTTCGGTCGGCTCCCGCTGGCGCGCACATCGCAATTGGGACCGAAGTGAACATGGTGAAACGCCTGGCAATGGAGTTTCCGGACAAGCGCATCTACCCGCTGGCGCGCTCGCTTTGCCCGAACATGTTCAAGATTTCCCTGCAGAGCGTGGCCTGGGTGCTGGAAAACCTGGGCGAGGTGAACGTGGTGAAGGTGCCCGAGCCCGTGCGCAGCCAGGCGCGCGTGGCTCTCGACAGAATGCTACAACTGGCAGCGTGAGCTCGAAGGAGGCTCGATTTCGTTCGAATTAAGCGATTCCTCGACGGTCTGGTTCTTCTGCCCGGCGATTTGCGCCGGGCTTTGTTGAATTGGGGTACACGGGAGTGCTGGTACTGAAACAGAAGCAAGAGCAAGCTGTAACGATGGAGGAGACACATGGCGATTAAGCCGGACCACTGGATCCGCAAAATGGCGCTCGAACACGGGATGATTGAGCCGTTCGTCGAGAGTCAGGTACGCGAGGGTGTACTTTCCTACGGACTTTCGTCCTACGGCTACGATGTGCGGATCGCCAACGAGTTCAAAATCTTCACCAACATCAACAACACCATCGTCGATCCGAAGAATTTCGACCCGCGCAGCCTGGTGGATTTCGAAGGCGACGTGTGCATCATCCCGCCCAACTCGTTTGCGCTGGGACGGACGGTGGAGTACTTCCGCATCCCACGGAATGTGATGACCATTTGCGTGGGCAAATCGACGTACGCGCGCTGCGGGATCATCACCAACGTGACGCCGCTGGAGCCGGGCTGGGAAGGCTACGTAACCCTCGAAATTTCCAACACCACACCACTTCCCGCCAAGATTTACGCCTACGAGGGCATCGCCCAGATTCTGTTCTTCGAAAGCGACGAGGAGTGCGAGCGTTCTTACGCCGACAAGACCGGGAAGTACCAGGCGCAGCGAGGCGTGACACTGCCGAAAGTCTGAACTGCACGGAGCAGCAAGAGGGGCTGACACACTTGACCGGAAAGAAAGTTGATCTGCACCTTCACTCGAATCATTCCGACGGCATCTGGTCGCCAGCCGAGGTGGTTACGAAAGCCGCCGAGGCTGAACTTGCGGCCATCGCTCTTACGGATCACGACACGGTCTCCGGTGTCGCGGAAGCTCTGGCGGAGGGAGGGCGCGCTGGCATCGACGTTGTACCGGGGATCGAGATCAGTTGCCTCGGCGACGGCTACGAGGTGCACCTGCTCGGGCTGTTCGTCGACCACACCAACCCGGGGCTTCTCGACTACACGCGCTGGTACCACGAGGAACGCCGAAACCGGGCCCGGCGAATCCTGGAGCGCTTAGCCGAGCTTGGAATGCCTCTGGACCAGGATGCGTTGTTCGCCGAAGTTGGCGACGGTTCCCTTGGTCGTCCCCACATTGCGGAGTTTCTCGTCAGGCAGGGATACGTGAATTCCTTCGAAGAGGCCTTCGATCTTTACCTCGGCGACGGCAAACCGGCCTACGTGCCCAAGCGCAAGTTGCATCCGCGCGAGGCGATCGAGCTGGTGCACGGCGCCGGTGGCCTTGCGATTGCGGCCCACCCCGGCATGGACCTGACGGACGAGGACCTGCTGGATCTGGTAAGCCTGGGGCTCGACGGAGTGGAGACGATTCACCCCAAGCACACGCCGGAGCAGGTGGCACACTACGAAGAGTTCGCGCGCAAGCACGGGCTGCTGGTTAGCGGCGGGTCGGACTGTCACGGCCGGGGAGACGAGATCCTGCTGGGCACACTGGACGTTCCCTACCGGGTGTACGTTGAGCTCAGAGAAGCGCACGCGCGCCTTCGGGCTGGTGTGGAGACGCTGTCGCGCAGCCGCTGAGACGCCTGCGCGCCGGTCGTTGTCGTGACTTCGAGGAATTTCCTCTGACTTTGCTGGCAACCTGTTGAGCTTGCCCCGGATGCCGGCCGCTTTCTTGCGCTGGACAGGACGGGAGAATCACGGGAGAGCAGGGTTGCTGTTGTGGTTCGCTGTCACCGGATGAGGGTACCGCGGAGCAGAAGGACAACACGGCAGACCACGGACTGACATCACACGGAGACGCATTCGATGCCCGAAACCCGATCCCGACAGCGTTTCGTCGTTCGCTTTGACCCGTCCGGCCTGCGCTGTTCCTGTCCCGAGGGCATGACGGTTCTGGGAGCAGCGCAGAAGGCAGGAGTGACCATCCCGTCCGTTTGTGGGGGTGCTGGCCTGTGCGGGAAGTGCAAGGTGAAGGTGACGCAAGGCGTCACGCCGGTCACGGACGTGGAGCGCGAGTGGCTGACTCCGCGCGAAATCCGCGAAGGCATTCGTTTGGCGTGCCAGGCCAGGATCGTCGGCGAGGCCGTAATCCAGATTGTCGCCGAGGCCGAAGAAGGTCAGGTGCTGGAGACTGGAATCCACCGGCAGGTGTACGTCCGCCCCACGGTGCGCAAGCGCTACCTGGAGCTACGGAAACCGACGCTGGAGGGGAATCCTTTCGACTGGGAGGATCTGTGCGCTCAGGTGGGTGAGTGCAAAGACCCGCGCCCCTACGAGGTGGACATCTGGGCGGAGCTGCCGTCCAGGTTGCGAAAGTGGGACTTCCGCGGCACCGCCGTCATCCTGAATGGACGGCTTCTGGACTTCGAACGCGGCAACACGCGCTCGCGTCTGTTCGGCATTGCCGTGGATCTCGGGACCACCACGGTCGTCGGCAAGCTGATCGATCTGGTGGACGGTTCCGTGCAGGCAGTGGCCTCGGCGGCAAATCCGCAGCGGATCTACGGCGAGGACGTGGTCTCGCGGATTCAGCACGCCAGCAAGGGCAAACAGGAACGCAGGGAGCTGCAGCGCGCCGCAGTTCAGGCCATCAACGGCATCGTCGACCGACTGCTGGACGAAGCCCGTGTACAGCGCCGCTTTGTGTACGAGCTGGTCGTCGACGGGAACACCGTGATGAACCACCTGCTGATCGGCGCTGATCCGACCTACATGGCTGAGTACCCCTACGTGCCCGTGTTCCGCGGGCCCATCGACCACGCCGCTCGCCAGCTTGGAATCAGGATTCACCGGAGAGGCCGCGTGCACGTGCTGCCAGCAATTGGTCGCTTTGTCGGCGGCGACACAACCGGTGTGTTGCTGGCCACGGACCTGTGCCAGCGCGACACCCTGCACCTGGCCGTGGACATTGGCACGAACGGCGAAATGGTTCTCGGCCACAAAGGCTGGGCTGTGGCCTGCTCCACGGCGGCCGGACCCGCTTTTGAAGGGGCAAACATCCGGCACGGCATGCGCGCGGAGAAGGGCGCCATCGACAGCGTGTGGGTGGAGGACGGACGCCTGTTCACGCACGTGATCGGCGAAGTGGAGGCGCGCGGCATTTGCGGCTCTGCGGTGATCGACATCGTGGCCGAGCTGCTGCGCGTTGGCATCCTTCAGGAGACCGGCCGCATGTTGCCCCCTGACGAGTTACCCGGCGGTGTGCCGGACGAGCTCC
>JAADFT010000160.1 GCA_013152765.1 Calditrichota bacterium
CGCAAACTGCAGACATCCCGGTGATCATCGTGAGCATGACGGAAGACAAACTCCTGTGCACCAGTCTCGGTGCACTCGAGTTCTTCGTCAAACCGGTGGACAGAAATCGGTTGCTGGAAGTTCTCCAGCGCATAAGTTCGAGGAAAACCGCTGGTAAACCCAGAGTGCTGATCGTGGACGACGAACCCTCCACTGTTGACTGGGTGTCCGGCGCCCTAGAAGCAAATGGTTTCGAGGTCCTCAAAGCTTACGGAGGCAAAGAGGGCATTGAACTGGCGACCAAACACATCCCGGACGCCATCGTGCTTGACCTGATGATGCCTGAAGTCAGCGGTTTCGAGGTTGTCGACAAACTGAAACAGCAGGAAAGAACGCGGGACATTCCGATCATTATCTTCACGGCGAAGACCATGTCGTCAGAAGAGCGTCGCCGATTGAGTAGACACGTTCTGGGCTTCGCCAAGAAAGCCGGTAAAGACGAACTGCTCCAGTACCTCGACGAAGTCCGGCGCATTCGGCCGGTGGAGCGGCCCGCGCCTTCGGAGGAACACGAGCGCGTAGCGGCTGTCGCCCAGTAGCAGATGGCCGTCATCAAGAATGAACAAGAGCGGGAACGAGAAGCATGCAAGGGAAACGCGTTCTCGTCGTTGACGACAACGACCTGAATCTTGAACTGGTCACCGACTTGCTGGAAGTGGCTGGCTTCAGCGTCCACAGTGCCACAACCGCGGAAGAGGGCATCCAGCTCGCCAGAACGACTCAACCAGACCTGATTTTGATGGATGTCGGGCTCCCGGGAATGGACGGGCTGGAGGCTGCCAGGATTCTCAAGAACGACCCTCGCACGCGTGGAATCCCCCTCGTGGCTCTCACAGCGCATGCCATGCGAGGCGACAGGGAAAGGGCCCTTGCAGCTGGCTGCGACGGCTACATCACAAAGCCGATCGACACGAGAACGTTCGTCCGGGACGTCCATCGCTTCGTTTCGGCTCAAGGGCAAGAGGTCCGCGTATGACGGCAGTCAGCCACAAGCGTCACCGTATCCTCATCGTCGACGACGAGGCGATGAACCGCGAGCTGCTCCAGGATCTGATGACAAGCCTCGGCTACGAGTGCGAAACCGCCAGCGATGGCTTCGAGGCTTTAGTCAAGCTGGAGCTGGACGTGGATCTCGTGCTCCTGGACGTGATGATGCCAGGACTGGACGGTTACGATGTGGCGCGGCGAATTCGCGCGAATCCGGCCACCCGGGACCTGCCGATCGTGATGGTCACGGCGCTGTCGAACAAGGAAGACCGCATCCGGGCCATCGAGGCTGGCGCAAACGATTTCATCAACAAGCCCATCGACAAGGCCGAACTCTCCGCTCGCGTGGGTTCCCTCCTGAAGATGAAAGAGGCCCTCGACGAGCTGAAGCGCTACCGCAGCGAGCTTGAGGACACCGTTAAGAAGCGAACCCAGGCCCTGCGCAAGGCGCTGGAAGACATGGCCCGGGCCCAGCGAAACGCCTACAAAGCGCACCTTGAAACCATCGCTCGTTTGGCCATCGCAGCTGAATACCGAGACGAGCAAACAGCGGCCCACATCTACAGAGTGAGCGAGTACTCAGCGCTGCTGGCCGCAGCGGTACACCTGCCACCGCGGGACGTGGAGATCATTCGGCGCGCCGCCCCCATGCACGACGTCGGCAAGATCGGCATTCCCGACTCCATCTTGCTCAAGAAGGGACGCCTCACGCCGGAAGAGATGAAAATCATGCAGCAGCACACGGTCATCGGGGCGCGCATCCTGAGCGGTTCGTGCTCGCCGCTGCTTCAGGCTGGCGAGGTCATCGCCCTGAGCCACCACGAGAAGTGGGACGGCTCCGGTTACCCTCGTGGGTTGAAAGGCGAATCCATCCCCCTGTGGGGCCGAATTTGCGCGGTCGCGGACGTGTTCGACGCTCTTACCACAGAACGTCCCTACAAAGAGGCACTGCCCAGTGAGCAAGCGGTTCAGATCATCGTGAAAGGCAAAGGGACCCATTTCGACCCCAACCTGGTCGACGCGTTCCTGAGCAAAATCGACGCTGTGCTCGAAATCCAGCGCAAGTACAGCGACACAGACAACCCGGAAGGCGAGCAAACCGTAACCACCGTTTGCGCATCTCGCGACAATGTCGACACCACGTTGCAGGCCTGGCTGAACAGCTACCTCAACGTGCAAAAACGGTAACCGCTGATTCCCGCCAGCAGACCCCACCTGCTCTGTTTCTCACCACAGTAAAGCGATTCGGTCAGTCCGAACGACATGGTTCACGACGACAGACCGTTGCACAGAGAAGCACGCGGTCGTGCAGTAAAGCCGGTGAAGCTGGGTTATCTGGCTCTCCTGGCAGCCGCCTGCGCCAGAGCCAGCCCGAGCTCCCGGATTTCTTTCGACCGCGCCAGCACGTCAATCCACGCTGACGGAATTCCACCTTCGCCGTAAGCCACACCGGCCAGTCCGCCAGTCACGGCCCCGACGGTGTCCGTGTCGCCGCCCAGATTCACCGCCAGCAAAACGGCTTCCCGAAACGTCCCGGTTTTCGCCAGACACCAGAAAGCCGCTTCCAGCGTGTCCACAACGTAGCCGGAGCTCCGCACCTCGGACTCCTCAGCGTCCAGAATGCTCAGGTCGAGCACACGACTGAAATGCACACGCTCTCCGGCGAACGGCTCGCTCACGTAGAAACCGGACGCAGCGTGGATTCCGTTTTCCAGCGCGGTCCGTACATCCTGCCCGTGCAGCAATTCCCTGGCGACCAGGCAGTAAATGCCGCAAGCCATCTGCGAACGCGGGTGCGCGTGGGTGATGGCCGAGACTCTGTGCGCCGCCTCCAGCAGTTCCTGCACGTCCGCATCGGCGAAGAAAAGGGCCACGGGCAGAATGCGCATCAACGAACCGTTGCCGTTACTCCACTCTCCTTTGCCACCGGCTTTTTCCGCCGGGACTCCGCGCCGTAACCGCGCGATCGCCTGTCGCGTTGTCCGTCCGATGCCAACGGGCTGTCCGTGCGGCGACCAGTACCCCTCATCCAGCCAGCGGACGAACCGCCGCCCCACGTCATCCAGGTCCAGGCGTCCCAGTTCAGCCAGGCTCGCTGCCAAACACAGGGTAAGCGAGGTGTCGTCGGACCACGTGCCCGGCGGCAGCCCCCAGCGGGAAGCGGGCAGCATTTCCTCGACTGGCCTGGCACGAAGGCGCTTTCTGGACACTCCTTCCACCGGCACACCAAGCGCGTCGCCGACAGCAACGCCGAGCAGCCCACCCGTCACGCGAGACTCGCGGTCCATTTCCACCTCCCGGAAAAATGTTCAGCAGCCTTTGCGTCGCACACATGCCACGTTCGTCCCCCGCAGGAACTCCCATCACGGCTCTTCGTTGCAAAGGAGGAACGCGGCAAGATTGTTGACCCTCAGCATTTCAACTTTGCATCCGCTTTCTCAGACTACGCGGCCCAGACGTAGCGCTCGTCCACACAGAGCAGGCGGGTTCTCCCCTCCGGGCCGGGACACTGCCCTGGCGGCAGCACGACAGTCGCTCCGCAAACGGTCGCAAGCGTACTTCTGCGGTGTTGAACCAGCCTGAGTTTCCGGTCTTCCGGCGCAAATCTACGAACTCGACGGGTGGGCAGCAAGAAGATTCCGGACGGGCAAAGTTTGTTCGTCCCCAAGGCCGCAGCCGCAAAGGGCTCATTAGCAGCAAGCAAAGAAGGGCCAGACTCTCAAAACCCTTTCTCAGGGGGTCACCCGCGATTTGGACTTGAGTTCGCTGCGTCAACGTGGGCGAAGTGGAGAGCCTGCACAAGCAGCTTCTTTTCAGTGCGAACGTCGGGTCTGTCACCACCGGACAGGCGCTTTCGACGGAATCAAAGTTAACCGCAGGAGGGCGAAGATGACGGGGAAACGTTTCACCGACGAGCTCTGGAACTCCATTCGGTCGATTTACGAAGCCATCTTGCGTCATCCCTTTGTGACCGGCCTTGCTGACGGCACTCTGCCCGAAGACAGATTCCGCTTCTACGTGGTCCAGGATGCGCTGTACCTGCGCGACTTCGCGCGGGCGCTGGACCTCGTGGCCGCCAAGTCCCCCAGCGACGCCTGGACGGAGTTCTTGTCCGAACACGCGCGGGAGACGCTGGTCGTGGAACGCGCCCTGCACGACAGCTTTTTCAAAGACTGGGGGCTGACTACGGAGTCCGTGTACAGCACACCGGCAGCCCCGACAAACCTGGCTTACACGTCGTACCTGCTGCGGGTTGCCGCGGTTGGCAGCTTCGAAGAGGGCGTAACGGCCTTGCTGCCGTGCGACTGGATCTACGTGCGCGTCGGCAAAGAACTGGAGCAGAAGGGATCGCCAAACCCTCTCTACCAGCGCTGGATCGACACCTACGCCTCCGACGAATTCTGGACGGTGGTGAAACGCCTGATCGACCTGGTCGACGAGGCAGCGCAGGGTCTTGACCCGGGCAGACTGGCAGCTCTCCGCCGCCACTTCGTCACCACGAGTCGTTACGAGTGGATGTTCTGGGACATGGCCTGGCGGCTCGAAAGCTGGCCGGTTTGAGCCACAAACCAGCGGGAGGTGGAAAAATGGGCTTCGTTTCCGAGCAGTTGAAGAAGCACGAGAAGCTCTGGCAGCAGATGTGCGACCACCCGTTTCTGCGCGAAACGGCAGCGGGAATTATCCCGGACGACCGGTTCTCCAACTGGCTTCGTCAGGACTACGTGTTTGTGCGTGAAGCCATCCCTTTCCTGGCGCTTCTGATCCCCAAGGCTCCACTGGCTCACCGCAAGTCGATCTCCGAGACACTGGTTGGTTTTCACCAGGAGCTGGAGCTCTTCGAGAAAATGGCGGCTGAGCACGGCGTGGATCTCACTGACGTGGTACCCACCCCCACGAACCGGGGCTACATCAATTTTCTCCTGACCACAGCTGCCATCGAGCCGTACGAAGCAGGTTTCACCGTGCTCTACACCGGCGAGAAAGCCTACCTGGACTCGTGGATGGCGGTCAAATCGGCGCAGAAATCCACCAGCAAATGGCAGGCTTTCATCGACCACTGGACCAGCGACGGTTTCCGACAGTGGGTGGACTGGCTCGGCGCCGAGCTCGACCTGCTGGCGGAACAGGCCTCTCCAGCACTGAGGGAGAGAATGGCGGAGCGTTTTCTGGATGGCCTCCGGTACGAAATCCAGTTCTGGAACATGGCCTACCAGGGGGAAAGCTGGGAGTCCGTGCACACGCAAATTTGATCCGTGTCGCAGTTGCGTTCGAAACCTGACAATTTCGAAGAGCAACGACTCTGGGGAGATTCGCCCCGGGCAGGGAACGCAGATGCGGCAAAAGTCCGCACGCTACCGGTCCTGCCAGGCGAACCAGGCTTGTCATGGCCGGGTGTTCCTCCGGGGTCAAATGCACCAGTTCTGTCCCCTGGCACAACCTTTCCGGACGGAACAGCACTCCTGCGGGCAGAATCTCCCCGGACGCAGCAACGGCGTCGCGCTGACGACAGGGTTAACAGATCCCCCTCACGGAGCCCGGGGAAGCTTTCGACTCGCGCTTCCACCCGGAAGGTTGCGGCACAACTCTTGCCCCAACAGAGGCGACAACGTTGATTTCCATCCTGCCCGGTGTCGGTTTTTTGACACCCGAGCGGTCGGTTGCACCGTCCTGAGACAAACTGGCCTTGCAATGTGGGGCGCGGTTTCTTAAATTGCGCTGAGGCCAACGCAGGCAACGCATGGAGGCGCACGTGG
>JAADFT010000161.1 GCA_013152765.1 Calditrichota bacterium
GTGTTCCCATTTACGTCAATTCCCGCTTGAGTTACGCTCTGCCTGAACCTCCGCGAGTTGCCCACGACCGAAACCCCGTAGGTTCCTACCGACGCACATTCAGAATCCCCGAGAGCTGGCGCGAGCGGCAGGTGTTTCTGCACTTCGACGGAGTCAAGTCCGCCTTCTACGTGTGGGTAAACGGCAGGCGGGTCGGTTACAGCCAGGGAAGCATGACCCCGGCTGAGTTCAACATCACTCGCTACCTGAATCCAGTCAAAGACAACGTCCTCGCCGTCGAGGTCTACCGCTGGTCCGACGGCAGCTACCTGGAAGACCAGGACATGTGGCGTTTCAGCGGCATCTACCGCGACGTCTACCTGTTTAGCACACCGCCTCTTCACATTCGCGATTTCGCCGCACACACCGATCTCGACCGCCGCTACCGCGACGCTACGCTGCGTCTCCGCGTGAGCATTCACAATTACGGCGATGAGCCGTCCTCCCCCGCGCGACTTGTCGCTACCGTGACTCGAGATGCGCACACCCGAATCGTCGCCCGACTGGTCGCGGCCGTGCCTGCAGTGCCAGCCCACGCAGAAACAACAGTTGTCCTTTCCACCCGTGTTACGAACCCGGCAAAGTGGACCGCTGAGACACCCAACCTCTACCGCCTTATCCTGTCTCTCAGAACCCCCTCGGATAGCGTCCTCGAAGCCACGGGGACCAGTTTCGGCTTCCGCAAAATCGAGATCCGCAACGGCCAATTCCTGGTGAACGGCGTACCGATCTTGCTCAAAGGCGTGGACCGTCACGAACACCATCCCCGTTTCGGTCGCGCTGTTCCCCGCGAGACGATGCTCCAGGACGTTCTGCTGATGAAGCGTTTCAACATCAACGCCGTTAGGACGTCACATTACCCCAATCACCCGTACTGGTACGAGCTGTGCGACCGCTACGGCATTTACGTGATCGACGAGGCAAACCTGGAGT
Source organism: Calditrichota bacterium (assembly GCA_013152765.1). Lineage (GTDB taxonomy): Bacteria > Zhuqueibacterota > Zhuqueibacteria > Oleimicrobiales > Geothermoviventaceae > Geothermovivens. The sequence goes on from JAADFT010000161.1 coordinate 973, forward strand.
CCCAGGGCGTCAACGACCTCATCCCGCGCAGCGATCCGCTCTGGAAACCTGCCTGTCTCGATCGCCTCGAACGCATGATCCAGCGCGACAAGAATCATCCCAGCGTGGTGATGTGGTCGCTCGGCAACGAGGCCGGCACCGGCGACACCTTCTTCGCCATGCGGGACCTGGCTCACAAACTCGATCCCTCCCGACCGGTGCACTACGAGGGCTACAACGACGCAGCTGACGTGTACAGCCGGATGTACCCCAAGATCGACGACATGGTCGCGTACGCCGAAGGGAATCCCACCAAGCCGTACTTCATGTGCGAGTACGCCCACGCCATGGGCAACGCCTGCGGAAATTTGAAAGAGTACTGGGACACCATCGAAAAGTACCCGATTTTCATCGGTGGGTGCATTTGGGACTGGGTGGACCAGGGTCTGCTGAAGAAGGACAGCTCCGGTCAGGAGTATTTCGCCTACGGCGGCGATTTCGGTCCGCCGGGCACGCCGGGCGACGGCAACTTCTGCATCAACGGCCTGATCTTTCCCGACCGACGCATCTCTCCCAAGATGTGGGAGGTCAAGAAGGTGTACCAGAACATCGCCGTCACGCCAGTCAGCCTCGAGGACGGCTACATCCGGGTCGCCAACCGCTTTCGTTTCACCAACCTGAATCGCTTCGAGCTCAGGTGGCGCATCACTGCGGACGGTAAGCTGATCCGTTCCGGCAATCTGGGGCGGCTGGAGCTCGGGCCCGGCGAGGAGACCATTGTGCACATTCCAGTGTCCTTTGTGCAGCGTGACCCCCACCGCGACTACTGGTTAGAGCTGCACTTCGTTCAGGCCGAGCCAACGCTCTGGGCGCCAGCAGGCCACGAGGTCGCCTGGGAGCAATTCCTCCTGGCCCGTGCCAAACGCCCCCAGCCGACCGGCACCCCTCCCGGGGAACCGCTGCGTGTGATCACCGAGCCTGATCGCCTCATCGTTGCCAACCCGGCGCTACGTCTGGTCTTCGATCGCACTTCCGGTTTCCTCCGCCAGTTCTACTGGAAGGGGCAGCCGCTTCTCGCCTCAGGCGGTGGCCCTCGACTCACCCTGTACCGCGCGCCGCTGGACAACGACATCAAAGTCAAGATTGCCTGGAAAAAAGCCGGCCTGGACCAGATGGTGCCTACGCTCGAGAGCATCCGGGCGGCCACAGCCGACGACGGTCACGTGATCGTCCAAACGACACACCGGTACGAAAGCGAAGCAGGCGCCCGCGTTCTACACGATTGCGCTTACTCGATCTTTCCAGACGGCACTGTGCTACTCGAAAATTTCGTCCTCCCCGTCAGCCACCTGCCGACCCTCGCTCGCGTTGGACTGGGCTTGCGACTTCGCCCCGGTCTGGAGAAACTGACCTGGTACGGTCGCGGCCCCCACGAGAACTACCCCGACCGCAAAACCGGTGCCGCCGTCGGGCTTTACCGGAGCACCGTCGACTCGCAGTACACGCCCTACATCATGCCGCAAAACAACGGCAGCCGCCAGGACGTGCGCTGGTGCCTGCTGAGCGACTCCACCGGATCCGGTCTGCTGGCCATCGGCGCATCCGGCGCATTTGCGATGACCGCGTTGCATTTCAGCGAGGCTGACCTGGAACAGGCCAAACACACGGTCGAACTTCACCACCGTCCGGAGATTTACCTCACGCTCGATGCCCGCATGCGCGGTGTGGGAAATGCAAGCTGCGGGCCGGAGATCCTGCCTCAGTACGAGGTACGTCCAGAGACCACCGCTTTCGCCTTCGCGCTCAAGCCCTACGAGCCGGGAGAGCCGACTCCAGACGCCCTCGCCCGTGCTCCCCTTCCGGTGCCACTTCGCCCGCTGATCAAGCGCGACGAACTCGGCTACGTTTCGATCGACCCGCTTGGTCAGGAAGGAGAAATCCACTACACACTCGACGGCACCGAGCCGACCCTTACCTCTCCGCGCTACACGGGCCCCTTCCCGCAGGTGGCGGCATGCAGCCTGAAAGCGAAACTCTTTGCTGGCAGCATCCCAAGCACAACCGCCTTTCTGCCGCTGGCAACGCTCCACGTCATCCGACCAGCAATTGCACCTTACGACGCCTTTTTCCACGACACGCTGCGGGTTCGCGTGTGGACGAGAACACCCGGTGCCGAAATCCACATCACCACCGACGGCAGCGACCCAACGCCTTCCAGCCCCGTTTACTCCGGACCGTTGACTCTGAGACAGGACACCGAGCTCCGGGCCCGTGCCTTCAAAACGGGCTACGTCCCGAGCGAAGTGGCGGTGGCGCGCTTCGCCGTAGTCAGGCCACAGCCGGGCGTGCAGTACCGCTACTACGTCGGTCACTGGGAACAAACGCCGAATCCCTTCGACCTCAAGCCGGACAAAACGGGCGTCATCGACCAGTTTCGCCTTGACCTGGTGGAAACCAACCGGGACCACTACTCGCTCGTCATGTTCGGGTTTGTGAAAGTTGAGCGCCCCGGCCGCTACACGTTCTTCTCGGGCTCCAACGACGGTACCAAGCTTTTCGTGGACGGCCGCCTGCTCGTGGACAACGACGGGCCCCACGGCTACCAGGAACGCGCTGGCAGCGTGGACCTGGAACCCGGGCTGCACCTGATCGAGGTTCGCTACCTGCAGGTCGGCGCTGCCCAGGACCTGAAAGTCTCGTGGAAAGGGCCCGGCTTTGACAAACGGGAGATTTCCGCCCAGGACCTGAGTGCCTGGGCAGAGTAGTGTCCCGTGTGAGAATGCAGGTAACGTCCTCGACGGGTCGTCCAGCGCACCACCACGTTCAGGATTTCAGACCAGGCGCCTGTCTGACGAAACGGGGTCTACACGGCGTGGATCAGCCGTTCCTTTGGTCGGGAGTCCACAGAATGGAGCGATCCGGCAGAAGGTCGGCGTGTTCGGGGGGAACTTCTTTCGGCAGGGTACCCACGCGGTTTCGTCCCGCTGCTTTGGCCTGGTAGAGGGAACGGTCGGCCATGTCCAGGAGGGTCAGCGGATCTTCCGCGTGTTGAGGGTAAGAGGCCACTCCCACGGAAATTGTCAGTTTCCCGTCCGGCAGAAGTGCCTCGCCGTTGAATTGCGTCCTTTCCACTTTCCGGCGCAACTTCTCGGCCACCGCCACGGCCCGCTCCCAGGTAGTCTCCGGCAAGAGGATGACAAATTCCTCGCCTCCGTACCGGGCCAGGAAGTCCGTACGGCGAATGCTGTCCGAGAGCTCGCTGGCCAGTTTGCGCAGCACCGCGTCGCCAGCCAGGTGGCCGTGTGTGTCGTTGTAGTGCTTGAAATGGTCGATGTCGATCATGAGGACCGACAGAGCTCGCCCGTACCGTCGGGCGCGCTCGAACTCTCGCACCAGCATTTGGTTGAAGTAGCGACGGTTCGAGACGCCGGTGAGCGGATCCGTGAACGACATTTCCCGGGTTCGCTCAAAGACCAGCATCGTTCCCACGACGTTGCCAATTTGCTGCGCCAGTTTGTCCAGAAAGACGAGCTCCCGCCGCGCGAACGCACCGGGCTCGCGGCGCCCCAGCGCCAGCAACCCGACGATTTCGTTTTCGCTCGACCGAAGGGCAAGGGAGACCAGACTTCCCTCGGCGCCCATCAGTTCTGCCAAAGGTGAGCTCGAACGCGCGAGGTCGCGGTAGTAGTGCCGGTCCTTGCGGAGCAACTGCCGGAGCGGTCCCTGCAGCGACAGGCGCAAGTTTCGTCTCACCCTCCCTGCAAGCCCGAAATGACTCTGCAACTCCAGGGAGTCCTCTTCGCCTCGTTTTACGAAAAAGCTGTAACGATCGATGTTGAGCATCGACCGAAAGTGCGTTTTCAGGGTTTCCAGCATCTCACCCAGGTCCAGCGTGCTCGCCACGGAACGAAGCATCTGGTACATCATGTCGAGCTCGAGCACGCGCTCGCTCAGTTCCTGGTTTACCCGCTCGAGGCTGCGGATTTCCCTCCGGAGCTCGTCAATCCGAGTCCGTCGTACACCGTTTCCCGACGACTTGTTGCTTTCGACCGGCATTTTCAGTACGCCTCAGTCACCGCTTCCCTGTCCACAAACCCAAGGTAAGCAAAAAGCGACGCCACCCGATCCCCAATTCCACTGCTGGACGGACTCCGTACCACAAAGTTGAACACTTTAGGCACGGGGCAATCAGCCAGCGACGCCCGAACCACGGCGCCACTCTTCACCGCCACCTGCGCGCCCAGCGGACTGGGCCGCTCTTCCAGGTCCAGTGCCACCGGAGTGCGCACCTGCTTCACCCGGTCGAGGAGTTTACGCTTGGCCAGACCGGTCCGTCCAACCTCCGAAGCCTCGTAGGGTATTCGGATCTCCCGGCCCTTGCTCTTCAGCGCTTGCAAGAACGGGCGTGGGGCAAAGAGAACCAAGCGCGTGTCGTCCACACCGGTTTCCTGGACAGCACGCCAGGCCTCGAGAAAAAGCTCGTACTGCTGAGGAAAAATGAGCAGAATTCTGCCTGGCCCCACGGACAGCTCTCCCTGCCACTCGAGTTCCCCCTTGCTCGGCTTCATCGTGGCCACGTAGGCCCAAGCTAAGGCCTGGAATGGTTCTTTCACTTTCGTCACCAGCACCGAGGTTCGGAACCTTCGAGGAGCTCACCTGAATATAGGCAAATCGTAACCGCCAAGTCAAGAAGTATCTTGCACCTGCGTAAAGTTTCTGCGCGGCGAAGCGAACAAAGCAAGCCGAAAAGACGTGCCAGGCACCGCTTTTGACCACCGTGACCTTGCAGGTCTCACGAACTTTCGCTACATTTCGCTGCG
>JAADFT010000162.1 GCA_013152765.1 Calditrichota bacterium
ATCTTCGGCTGCCTGGGCGACGGTAGCGATGTCCGTCACATTCGGCGTCAATTTTACGATCAAGCAGCGCTTGGTCAGCCTGCGGACGGCCTGCGTGACTCGCAGTGTCACCTCCGGGTCGCTGCTGAACGCGAGTCCACCCTCTTTTACGTTCGGGCAAGAGAAATTCAGCTCGAAGGCGTCGAAACCGGCTTCGGGCTCGAGACGCTCTACAACCTGTACAAACTCTTCCGGTGTCTTGCCCGCTACATTCACGACAACAGCAGTTTCCAGACCGGACAGGAACGGCAGTTTCTCGCGGATGAAGGCCTCCACACCGACGTTGGCAAGACCGATCGAATTCAGCATGCCGCAAGGCGTTTCGGCGATGCGCGGAGGCGGGTTACCTTCGCGTGGCTCCAGCGTCACCGTTTTGGTAACCACAGCGCCGAGTCGCTCGAACGCCACCATCTTCAAATTCCTGGGCGTACCCGAATGTACCCGAAGCGGTCATGACGGGATTTCGCAGGGTAAGGGGGCCGAGGCTTACACGTAAATCAGGCTTCAAGGTCTACCTCTTCGAGGTCGAAAATGGGGCCGTCTTTGCAAACAAGTTTGTACGCGGGGGTGTCGGGGGTACGTCGACGCATGCGGACCACGCAGCCCACGCAGGCGCCGAGGCCGCACGCCATTCTGGTTTCCAGCGAAGCGTAGGCACGTCGTGGCGTTTCGGCCAGAACCCGGGCTACAGCGCGCACTGCCGGCAGCGGGCCGCAGGTGTAGACCACGGCGTCCTCTGGCAGACCCGGCAGGGCCCGGCGAAGCAGGTCCGCCGCTGTACCGCGTAGTCCTTCGCTTCCGTCGTCCGTAGCCAGTTCGACGTGCACACCGAGGCGCTGAAAAGCCTCAGTGGACACAAGCTGGGTGGTGCTACGCACGCCGTAGAGCAGCGTTGTTTGCACCTGAGCAGCGGCGAGCTGGCGTGCGAAGAACAGGAAAGGTGCGAGGCCGAGGCCACCGGCCACAAGTACAGCGGGCCTCTGCGGGAAAAGAGGAAAAGTGTTGCCAAGGGGGCCGAGAACGTCGAGCTGGTTCCCTGGCCGTACCTGGCTGAGCAACCGGGTCCCGCGTCCAACCACTGCGAAGAGGAAATCGACGGTGCCCGCCTGTCTGTCTACATCGTGCACGCTCAGCGGGCGCCGCCAAAGCGGGTCAAAGCCGTCGGTTACTCGGATGTTGACGAACTGGCCGGGTTGAGCCCGTCCGGCCAGCACCTCGTTGCGTACGCGAAGTCTGAAAATCTCCGGGGCAACCTCAACCAGTCCCTCGACGCCGACTTTCTGTAACAGGTGCGTGTGAGTCAAGAGCAACCTTCTGGATCCCGAATTCCGTTCTGGCCGATTTTCTTTTCAAAGTCGGGTTTGCAACCAGCCTCTGCACGCTTCGAGCTGGACAAACGCTGCAAGGCATTTTTACCGCTTGTTCTCGTTACACTTGGACTGCCCAGCCTGGCACTGCTTTGCCCAGGCCGGAGAACAGTCTTGTCCCACTCGCGGTGCAAAGATAGCAACTTCGTGTTTCAAGCGCAAAGGCTTTCACGCGAGAAGTCGAGGATTTTGCGGGCCTTTACGAAGGAGGCTGAAGGGAGACTACGAAGTCGTGCAAAAGGGAAGTCGTGCGTGGGTCTTCGGAGGCACAGTCAGCCCACGACCAGAATGCAGGGCCCTGCCACCGCCCGGATGCCGTTTTCCTGGCAGTACCGCAAAGCTTCCTCGGACTCGGCCCCGGGCTGCATCCAGGCGTAACGAATCCCGAGCTCGCGGGCTTCGCGCAAGCTGCGTTCCGTCTGCTGAGGTGGGACAACGAACACCACACCGTCGACGCTCTCGGGAAGCGACCGCAGGTCGGGGTAAGCTGGGTCCCCTTCGACTTCCTGAGCTTTGGGGTTCACGGCGTACACGGTGTAACCTCGCCTGCGCAAATGCCGGTAAACGGCGTTCCCGTACTTGGCGCGGTTACGCGACGCGCCCACAACGGCGAGTTTCTTGAGCCGCAGAAATTCGCTCACAGTGTCTGTCAGGTCACTCATCGGGTCAAGTTCTCGGTTTTGTGTTTCGGCTTGCCGTCTTTGATTCCACTACATCGGTCTCCACTCGTCTGTGCAGAAAGGTCAAAGATGCTGTTCTATCGCAGGGCTTCAGGCCGAGACCGTCAAAAATCGTTTTCGAGCCCGGTGTCTGTCGAGGTCCGGCCTTGCTGAGAAACCGAATGGGTAGCAGATGCAGGCATCCAACGAGTTAGCGTCCTTTTGGGGTTCAACGGGTTTCGCCAACCGGTGCCAACGTTTCGCGCAATCTCCCGCGCGCACCTGACGGAACCTCCGTTGGCGCTTCGGCAGGAATCTCTGCGTTCTCCGCGTCCCTGCGGTTTTTCTGTACCGGAATGCACTGCGCAGCGTTGGCCAGAGAGACGTGTCCTGAATTCCTGCAGCGCGCAACAACGTCGGTTTAATTTCGGCGCGCCTGCAGGAAGTCCAGAGGTACCTCAACCCAGGAGCGCACCGGCTTGCCTTTCAGGGTGCCGGGTTTCCAACGAACCTGGCGGATGGCTCGAAGGGCTGCCATTTCGAAATCGGAGTCCTCGAGTGGTGTGATCAATTTGACGTCGCGAACGAAGCCGCGCTCGTCCACGAGCACCCGAACCATCACCGTGCCCGGCAGCACTTTATTTCGCGCTGAAGCTGGAATGCGCAACTGCTGCTGCAGGGCGTCCAGACCGCCCACGGGTTCGGCCTGAACGTCAGGATGTTCCACGATTGTGTTGCGATTCACGGCGGGCACAACGTTTGGCAATTTCTTCTTGCCCGGCACCGAAATTGTGTCGCCGACAGCGCTCGTGTCCGCCAGTTGGACGGCAGCTGTGTCGGCTACCACGCCGCCCGTGTCTGCGGCTGCGACGACCGTGGCTGCCGAATCCGCCGGGGCACGCGTGCTGTCTGTGCTGGCCTGTGCGGCCCTGGCAGCTTCTTCCTTGGCGCGTTTCAACTCCTCAAGTGGGGCCTTGACCTGCTGGGCGTAGGGACTGTCGGGGTACTTGTCCAGCAGCATCTGGTAGATCTCGGCCGCCTGCTCGTTCGCTCCCAGCTTGTTCTCGCAAACCCAGCCCGCGGCGTAGAGCGCCTTGGGGACCAGGTCGGAATCCGGGTACTTTTCTACCAGCCCGGCGTAGGTGTCGAGGGCACGTTTGGGGTTGTTTTCATCCCACAGGAGCCGCTCGGCCTCTTCGTACATTTGCTCGGCCCCGTCCGTTTTCTTTTTCACGGGCTGAACCAGACCGAGCTGCCTCCGACAGGCGTCCGCCTGCGGGGTGTCGGGGTAAAATTCGATGAGCTGCTTTCGGAACGAGTCGGCCGCTGCTGTGTCGCCGTGCACTGCCTCCAGGATGTAGATGTACGAGTAGAGTGCCTGTGGAGCGGAAGGTGTTTTCGCGTACCGCGTGAGGATGTCCTTGTAAATCGCCAGAGCAGTGTCCGGCTTGTCGAAGCGGAAAAGGTAGTACTCCGCCAGTTTCAGCTTGTTCTTGGCCACATTCTCGGGCGTAGCTGCCTCAATGGTTGGCCCCCGCTGTTTGTTGCGCGCCGCCATTCTGGCTGCCGCTCGCGCCCGCCGTTCCGCAGCCGTCATTTGTGCTTCTTCGCGACGAATTCGGTCGATTTCAGCCCACAGCGAGTCGTTGCTCTGGACGCGCTCGTACACGTCCACCAGGCTGTCTGGTGGAAAGATCCAGTACAGCAGGGTGTCTTTCTCCGCCAGGTAAACCGCCGCGCTGTCCGGCTTGATGCCGTCCTGAACCAGGCTGTCCAAGCGCGAAAGGACCATCAACGAGTCGCGGTGTGTGAGCGTCGTGTCCGGCCGCCACTCTTCGCCCGGACGCAGACGCCGGCGCTGTCTTTCGCCCACCTGAACCAGCGACGTGTCGCCTTTGGAGAGTTGCTGTTCCTGCTTGGTGATCAGTTCGCGAAGCTGCAGGAACTTGTCCAGGTCCTGGCTGAACTGGATGGCGTCGGGCACGACCTCGGCCCGCGAGTAGGCGCCACGCACCTTGTCGAAGTTCTCTTTCGCGCCCTTGTAGTCGGAGTAGTCGTGGACGTAGATTTGGCCAAGCAGGTAGTAGGCATTTGCGGCTGCCTCGGTGCGCGGGTGGTCCTCGATGATTCCCTCCAGCCAGCGCTGGGCGTAGTCCAGCTCGCCTTTCTCGTAAGCCGTCTCGGCGATCTGGTACTTGGCATCCGGCCAAAACTTGGTCATCGAGCCGTCACGCAGAATGCGCTCGAAAACCTTGATGGCTTCGTCGTACTTGCCGAGCGCCTTGAGCTCCACGCCGTAGTTGAAGACGGCTTTGTAGCGCAGCTCGGGTGTGTCCGTGTACTTGATTGCCCGGCGAAACGCGTCGGCGGCAACTTCGTGTTGCTCGAGAATACTGGCGCACTCGCCGAGGCTCAGGTAGGACTGCGCTTTGAGTTTCTTGTCGCCAATTCGTTTCGCTGCCTTTTTGTACTCCTCGAGGGCGTTCTTGTAGTCCTGGCGGTTGAAGTAAAGGTCGCCGAGCAGCAGGTAGGACTCGTCCCGTACCTTGCCGGGGATCTTCTTGCGGCTGTGCAGCTCTTTGAGAACTTTCTCAGCCTGGTCGAACTGACTTTGAGCGATCAGACAGCGGGCCAGCCAGAGCTGGGCCTCGGGGGCGAATTCGCTGTCGGGGAAGTAAGCGAGCAGCTCTTCGAATTTGCGCTGGGCCGAGCCGAGCTGATTCTGGTAGTAGTAGGCCTTGCCCATCAGCATCACGGCGTCGTCCACGTAGCGGCTTTTCGGGTAGTTCTGGATGACCTTGCCCGCTTTTTCAACCGCTTTCTTGTAGTTTTCCAGCTCAGCCTGGGTGGGACGATCCGTGCGCCGTTTGAGCCTTTGTTCCTCGGCTTTCTTGTAGTACTGCTTGGCGTTGTAGAACGTGTTGTAGTACGCACACCCCGAGGCGAGCAGCGCGCCTCCGAGCGCTACACTGAGTGCGAAACCGAGGATTTTCCGCTTGTGATTCAGCACGTCACTCCTGATTTGCAAACCTGTGCGCATTCAGCGCTCGGACAGTGAACCGACGACTCGTGACCTGCCGGGCAGAAATCCTTGTGGTTTGAGCCCACCACGCCCAGCCAGTTTGACTCCTTCAGTTCCGAGCCTCGGCCTTTGAACGTCGCAGTGTTTCAACGAGTTTCGGAAGGATTTCGCCTGCTTTACCGGAAATGTGCTCGTCAACCTCGTGCGTGATCGGTGTGGTCTCCGGGTTGATTTCCACCACGTACGCCCCGTAGGCACGCGCTTCGAGCGGCAGGCTTGCCGCTGGCTGAACCAGCGCCGAAGTGCCGACGCTGAGGAACACGCTGGCGGTTCGGGCGTAGTGGTAAGCCTCTTCGAGCACATCCTGCGGCAGCATCTCGCCAAACCACACCACGTCCGGTCTGATCAGGCCACCGCACTCGCAACGCGGCACCTCGCCATTCTCGAAGGTTAGCTCGGTGTACAGCTTTCCGCACCTCATGCAGCGGCTGCGCAGGATGTTGCCGTGGAGTTCCAGCACCTTGCGGCTTCCTGCACGCTGGTGAAGACCGTCCACGTTCTGGGTGATCACGGCAAAATCCGGCACGAGCTTCTCGAGTTCGACCAGCGCACGGTGACCGGGGTTGGGCTGCACTTCCGTCACGATCCGTCTGCGGTAGTTGTACCACTCCCACACCAAGGCGGGATTCTTCAGAAAGGCGTCCACGGTGGCCAGCTCTTCGGGTCGAAAACGTCGCCACAGGCCGTCTTTGCCCCGGAAGGTAGGCACGCCCGACTCGGCGCTAATCCCGGCGCCGGTGAGCACGGCAACCCGGCTGGCATTGAGCAAACGTCTGATCAGCTCCTCCGAGAACACGCTGTCTGTCTCCTTCGCTCCTGTTCGGGAAAGCTTGGGTACGTTGGCGGCAGTTTTGCCCCGCTCGACAGTAGCGAACCGCCGTGGTCGGTTTTCTCTGCCGCTTTCAGGAGCCGCGAAAACCTCGCGGCGCAGCTCAAAGAATGCTGTCGAACCCCCG
>JAADFT010000163.1 GCA_013152765.1 Calditrichota bacterium
ATGGCCTTGTCGATCACCCGGTGTACTTTGCGAAGTTCCTCCATCAGGTTCTTCTTGGTGTGCAGACGCCCGGCGGTGTCGATGATCACAATATCCACGTCTCGCGCCTGACCCGCCTGAACCGCGTCGTACGCAACGGCCGCTGGATCAGCTCCTGGCTTAGAGCGAACGATCTGGGCGCCAGCTCGTTCTGCCCAGATTTCGAGCTGATCGCCAGCCGCAGCCCGAAACGTGTCCGCAGCGGCCAGCAGCACTTTCTTGCCCTGGCTTGTGTAGCGCGCCGCCAGTTTACCAATCGTGGTCGTCTTGCCACTGCCGTTCACGCCCACAACCATGATCACATGCGGGCGCTGTCCTTCCGGGCGGGTTGTTTGCTGCTGAGCCCCAGCGAGAAGGCCTTCCACCTCCTGACGCAACACGTCGAGGAGGTCTCCCGACGACGAGTCCGCCCTGCGAAGCCGTTCCAGCAGGACTTCAGTCAGTTCAGGACCAACGTCGCCTGCAATCAGCAGCTCCTCGATTTCCTCCAGCTCTTCGTCGCTGACCACAGACCGTCCCTTCAACAGCTTGCCCACACTTCCGAGCAAGCCGGAACGCGTTTTTTCAAGTCCCTTCGAGAATTTCGAGAACAGGTTCACCTAAGCCTCGCACCCTTCCGTCACTTCGCCGATTCAACGCTAACTACTTCTTCGCGGCTGGACTCTCCCGTTGCCGTTTCCGCCGGGGGCACGGGGATCTTGCCCCGGAGCACGCCCACGAACCGCACTGTGTACGCCACACCGCTGACCACCACCCCGATCGCCGACGCGTAGATGCTGACCTGCTTCAGCGGCTCGATGTCGAACAGGAACACGAAAACCGTCGCGATCAGCACCGCCACAGCCGCCTTGCCGATGGCGGTCGATTCGGTGACGCGCTTGTAGCGGCTCAGGATGAAAAGCCCGGCCAACAAAATTAGCACGTCGCGGCCGACCACAAGCCCCACGAGCCAGAGCGGCAACGCACGCTGCCAGGCCAAAAGCACAAAAAGCCCGCCGACGCAGATTTTGTCGACCACAGGATCCAGCACACGCCCGAGCTCGCTTTTCTGGTGGTAGTGGCGGGCGATGTAGCCGTCCAGAATGTCCGTCAGGGCCATCAGGGCGAGGAAAAACGCCGCCTGCAAATTGCCCTTGACCCCGCCTCGCACTACCGACGAAGCCGTCGGAATGAAAAGCACAAGACGTGTCAGCGTCAACAAATTCGGAATCGTGAAAACTCTCTTTTGCGTCACAGTCGGCCCTTCCCTGGCTCACCCGACAAACACGCGGGCTACATCCAGAAGCAGTTTTGGCTGTTTCATCAGCGCGACCCGGAACATGCGCTTCAACGTGATTTCGTCCGGCGCCAGACCCTGCAGCGCCTTGGCCGTGCGGTTCAGTTCGTCGTCCGTCAGTCGGAAGATGCCCTCTTTGATACGGTAAAAAAGGCGGTGGGTCTTGCCGACTTCCCGATCCCACTCCCGCACGTACTTGCGAAGCCGCTTTTCGGACACGTCGCCCTCGCGGATGGCCTCCGCCGCCACGCGACCTGCGATTTTCCCGGCAATCATTCCTGGAGCAATCCCACCGCCGGACACCGGATTGGCCTGGTGCGCGGCGTCGCCCACAAGCATCAGTCCGTCCGTCACCAGCTTCTCCACCGTTCCCGAGCACGGCACGCCGCCTGCCACCGTCGTCAGAATCGCAGCACCCGGGAAGTGTTTGTCGAGCAGATCCTGCAGGTAGTCAATTGGCTTGCGGGTGGCGGAAAAGTCGCCAGACAGTCCGAGCCCCACATTCGCCAGTCCGTTCCCCTTTGGAAAAACCCAGGCGTAGCCGCCGGGCGCCACCTGACTGCCGAAGAAAAAGTAGAAGCGGTCCGTTTCGGCCTCCACCCGGGCAGCTGTCACCTGCACGCACGTTTCCATGTCGTGCATCTTGGTGAGCGTTTTGAGTCCGGCCCAGCGGCCCACGCGCGATTCGACACCGTCGGCGCCGATTACCACCTTCGCCGAAACTTCCACCTCGCGGCCGATGTGACGCACCCGCACGCCAGCCACGCGGCCCTCGCTGTCGCGAAGCAAATCGTACGCGTACGCCTTGGTCCAGACCTCCGCACCCGCGTCGGCGGCCATCTGGGCGAGCTCGTAGTCGAAGATCTTCCGATTCAGAACAAAGCCGCGATCGCTGCCCACGTGCACGAGAACGTGGAGTCCGCTGGGCGAAATGAATTCCGCGTTCTGGACCGTGTTCATGATCCAGTGCGGACGCGGCTCCAGGACCTTCCGCAGCGAACTTTCCCCAACCCCCTCTGCGCACCGAACGGGAATGCCCACTTCGCGGTCCTTTTCGAGAAGAAGCACGCTGACACCGTTCTCGGCAGCCAAACGCGCTGCCGTCGAGCCGGCCGGCCCCGCTCCGACAACCACAACGTCGACACTCACGCGCTCACTCATCCTTCATCTCCAGCGCTTCGATTGGACAGATGTCGATGCAGAACCGGCACAAAATGCAGGTTTCAGCGTCAATCCTGAGCTCCGTTTCCGTGAGCTCCATGCAATCCACCGGGCACACGCCAACGCACGTGCCACAGAGGTCGCACAGGTCCCTTTTCACAGCCACCAGGCTCAAATGGCTCCTCCTTCTGTCAAGACGGGTTACCCGGTCAGGGAAACTGCCCTCGCGCCTCTCCGGGGTTTACGTCTCCAGACTCGGGTAGTTCAGACCAAAGCGCTTCTTGTAGTACCACTTCGACGCGCCAAACACCAGGACCAGCAGCAGCAGGTAGCCCGGGTAGGCAATGCAAACCGTCAGCGAAAGCAGCAAAATGCTCATTTTGGTGGCGCGGAGTACGTCGTCCCGCGCACCGCGGCTGGCTGCCACAGCAAAAAGCGGCAGCGAAGCCACGGCCGGGAAAAGAATCACCAGGTCGCGGTTGAAAGCACCGGCTACCACCGAAAACGCCACCGCCGCCAGGGCCCAGGTTCGGGTAGCCTTGTCACCGTAAGCTACCACAAAGGTGATCTTGCCCGACGCCCGGTCGCCTGGCTCGTCCGGGATCGTGGTCAGAAAGTAGACCGAGACAACGGCCAGAATGTACGGGATTGCGTACTGAAAGGCAACCGGATGCCAGGCGTTGCCGACGCCCCAGCCAGCCAGAAACACGAAAAGTGCACCGAAGGCGTTCGAGAAAAGCCCGAAAAAGGGGCGATTTTTCCACAACCAGGGGCGGTAGCTGTACGCCACTCCACCCACGAAGAACAGCAGCCCCAGAATGACGAAGAGCGTCACGTCCAGCCACAAGGCCAGAAGCAGCCCAAGCGCCAGCAAGGCGTACGCCTCGAGGTTCGCCGTGCGTCGCCGAATCTCGCCGCGAGCGATCAGGTACAGTTTGTTGTTGGCCAGATCGGTTTCGACGTCCTGGAGCTGGTTGACGACAAACACAGCGCCCATCACGGCCGAAACCGCTGCGCCGAAGAGCCAGATGCGCCACCAGGGCACTTCGTACGCGACCGGCAGAAAACGCAACTGAGCCCAGCGCCCGGCAAGGAAAACGGTCCACACTGCCACGAAAAGCGTGGGCCGCAACACAAACACGTAGTCCAGAACGCGCAAAAAACTCCCCATCGTTTGCAGCGAAGCCTCCCTTCCCAAAGGCACAGTCGGCAACCCGGGACCTACACGTCCTCGGCCTCGGGTTCGAGCTGGTGTTTGTCCATCCCCTCTTCAGGCGGCACCGGGTACTCGCCCGTGAAGCAGGCCGTGCAGTAGCCGCCTTTCTCGTGCGGTACCGCGCCGAGCAACCCCTCCAGTGAGAGGTACTCGAGGCTGTCGGCCCCGATGAACTGGCGAATTTCTTCCACCGACATGTTCGCCGCGATCAGCTCGTCCCTGGTCGGGAAATCCATGCCGTAGTAGCACGGCGAAATGATCGGCGGCGACGACACCCGCACGTGCACCTCCTTCGCCCCTGCTTTGCGGAGCAGCGTCACAAGCTGGCGCATGGTGGTACCGCGCACGATCGAATCCTCGATCACCACCACGCGCCGCCCTTCCAAGACACCCCGGACCGGGTTGAATTTGACGCGGACGCTGAAATCGCGCAGAGCCTGCGTCGGGTGGATGAAGGTGCGTCC
Organism: Calditrichota bacterium; assembly: GCA_013152765.1. Taxonomy (GTDB): domain Bacteria; phylum Zhuqueibacterota; class Zhuqueibacteria; order Oleimicrobiales; family Geothermoviventaceae; genus Geothermovivens. Next base: position 4,157 of record JAADFT010000163.1, read on the forward strand.
GATGTAGTGGTTGCGGATCAAACCGATCTCGAACTTGATGCCCGTACGGCGCGAGTAGCCAATTGCCGCCGTGTTGGAGCTGTCTGGCACCGAGATCACGATGTCCGCATCGACGGGGTGCTCTAAAGCCAGGTTCTTGCCGAGTTTGCGACGGCACTTGTCCACGTTGTCGGAGAAAATGACGCTGTCCGGCCTGGCGAAGTAGACGTACTCGAAGATGCACGCGTGTCGCGGCGCCTTCTTCGGCAGGAAGTAGCTGTGCGGTCCCTCGCGGTCGATCACCAGCACCTCGCCAGGTTCGATCTCGCGCAGGTACTCGGCGCCGATCAGGTCGAACGCGCACGTTTCGGAAGCGACCACGTAGGTGCCCATCTTGCGGCCCAGATTGAGCGGGCGGAAACCGTGTGGGTCGCGAGCCGCAATCAATTGGTCCAGCGTCATCAGCACCATCGAGAACGCGCCTTCCACCTGCGAAAGCGCGTCGACGATCTTGTCGATCAACGTGGGAGCCGATGAGCGGGCGATCAGGTGCGTCACCACCTCCGTGTCGGTGGAGGTCTGGAAAATCGAGCCCTTTTGCTCCAGTTCGCGGCGCAACCTGCCGGCGTTCGTCAGGTTCCCGTTGTGACCGAGGGCGATCGGCCCCTCTTTGCATTTCACCAGCAGCGGCTGCGCGTTGACGAACAGGCTCGACCCCGTGGTGGAGTAACGGTTGTGACCGATGGCGATCGTGCCTTCCAGTTTCTCCAGCGAACGCACATCTGCGAACACGTCCGCCACCAGTCCCATGCCCACATGTCGGTGCATTTTCTCGCCGGTGCTGGTCACGATTCCGGCGCTCTCCTGCCCCCGGTGTTGCAGCGCAAAAAGCCCCAGGTAAGCTAAACGTGCGGCGTCGCGGTGGCCGTAGATGCCCACGACACCGCAGTTGGACTTCGGTTTGTCAGACTCGCAACAGGTCATTTCGGTGAACTCAGCCTCCTTGTTCACATCTGCGCGTGTTGCCTTACGGCTCTCCTCCGAAAACCACCCCGTCGGGCACAGCCACAAGCGCCGTACCAACAACGCACCCCAGGAGATCCGCCGCCAGATCCTTCCAGCTCGCCGTGCCGCGCGGGCAACGTGCGTCGCGCACCTCTTTCGCAATTCCGAACGCAAAGCCGAAAACCAGCCCGAATTGCTGCGACGGGCGGTTGCGCCACTCACGTTCGCGACGCGCCACGTAGTAGCCAAACGCGCTCAGAAAAGCGCTTGCAGCAAAGTGAGCGGCTTTGTCCCTGGCCAGCCAGCGGTCGGTGAGGCGTTCTCGTTGCGGAAGTAGGTGTTTTCCCGGGCCGTCGAGAACGGACGCCTTGCCCGCCCTCGCCGTCAGCGCAGACGCCGAAAACGGAGCTGACGCAACGACGCGGAGCTCGTCCGTTTTCCGCTGCGCCCGGGCTTCCGGCTTGCCGCCCCGGGCCAGCACGGGCTCACCCGCAACCACCAGCGCCGCCACTACGACGGCCAGCGCCACTGCCGCCTCAGGCAAACGCACGGCTAAAGCCCCAGCTCGTCGCTGATTCCCTGCATGGCCTTCAGCGCGATGTCGA
>JAADFT010000164.1 GCA_013152765.1 Calditrichota bacterium
TCCGTGAAAAGCATCACCAGACGGTCGACACCAAGCGCGATCCCGGCTGAATCCGGTAGACCCACCTCCAGTGCTTCCAGGAAGGATTCGTCAACCGGGTAGACCGTTCTGCCAAGCTGGCGCCTCTCGTCCTGTTCGTGCAACAAGCGTTGCCTTTGTTCAATCGGATCCGTCAGCTCGCTGAAGGCGTTCGCGAGCTCGAGTCCACCGACGTAAAGCTCGAAACGTTCCACCGAGCTCGGATCGTCGGGCTTGCGTCTGGCCAGGGCCCCCATCTGCACGGGGTACTCGGTAAGAAATACCGGCCTGTCCTGTGGCAACCTCGGTTCTACCTCGTTCAGGAAAATCAGGTAGAAGACGTCTTCCCAGGGCCAATCGGGACGAGCTTCGCGGTAGCCTTTGGCGTGAGCGATGGCCACCAGCTCCACGATCGTGGTTTCGCCAGAAATGTCCACACCCGCGAATCGTTGCACGGCCTCTCTCATCGTCAGTCGAGGCCAGGGTGGTCTCAGATCAATTTCCTTGCCCTGGTAGGAAATCCGCAAGTCCTTGTGTCCGAGGCTTTCCGCCACACGGGCGAACAGCTCCTCGCAGTCGCGCATCAGTCTGGCGTAGTCTGCGCCCGCACGGTACCACTCGAGCAGAGTGAACTCCAGGTTGTGAGTCTCCGAAACCTCGCCGTCCCGGAACGCATGCGTGAGTGCGAAAATCTTCTCGAAACCCGCGGCCAGTAGTTTTTTGAGAGCGTATTCGGGTGACGTGTGCAGGAAGAACGGATAGCTGTGTCCACCACGGTCGTGAATGGCAACCTCAAGCGGACTGAGGTGCGGCTCCATTCCGGGAAGTGGAACCAGGATTGGGACGTCGATCTCCAGGAACCCCTCGTCTTCGAAATACGCCCGTACGGACGAGATGATTTTCGCCCGTTTGATCAAGCGCTCTCTTAGCTCCCCATTGCCGATCAGGCGCTTCCATCCCGCTCCGGTCTGCCCGTTCAATGTGCCGCCTCCAGCCAGTTGCGCCCGATGCCGATTTCAACCTTCACCGGCACATTCAGCTCGATTGCCCCTTCCATTTCGCGGCGCACCAGCTCTTTCACCTCTTCAAGCTCCTCCGCAGGTACCTCAAACACCAGCTCATCGTGGACCTGCAGAATCATCTTGGTACGCAGCCCTCGCTTCTTGAGCTCCCGCCAGATGCGAATCATCGCCACCTTGATCAGGTCCGCCGCCGTACCCTGGATCGGCGTGTTAATGGCCGTCCGCTCGGCGAACTCGCGTACACGTTGATTTTCGCTCAGAATGTCCGGCAGGCGTCGTCGCCGGTTCAGCAGCGTGGTAACGTAGCGCTGTTCCCTCGCCCGCTGGATGGTCTGCATGATGAACTCGTGCACCTGCGGGTAGCTCGCGAAGTAGCCGGCGATGAACTGCTGCGCCTCGTCAGGAGTGATCTCCAGACGCCGTGCGAGGCCGTACGCGCCCATGCCGTACATGATGCCGAAGTTCACTTCTTTCGCGCGGCGTCGGTGGTCGGCCGTGACCTCCTCCGGCTCGATGCCGAATACGAGGGCAGCCGTTCGGGTGTGCACATCCTCGCCACGCTCGAAGCTTTCCCGCAGGCGACGGTCGCCCGAAAGGTGCGCCATGATTCGCAGCTCGATCTGAGAGTAGTCGGCATCCAAAAGGACGTGCCCATCCTCCGGGATGAACGCGCGACGGATCTGCCGACCGATTTCCGTGCGGATCGGGATGTTCTGAAGATTGGGCTCAGAGGAACTCAGGCGCCCCGTGGCCGTCACCGTCTGGTTGAACGAGGTGTGCACACGCCCTGTGCGCGGATTCACCATTTGCGGAAGGGCGTCCACGTAAGTGGACTTGAGTTTAGCCAGCTCACGGTACTCGAGCAGCAGCTTCGGGAGAGGGTGCTGGCGAGCGAGTTCCTCAAGCACCCGGGCGTCCGTGGAGTAACCGGTTTTGGTGCGACGCCTTGCCGGCAACTTGAGTTTTTCAAAAAGGATGACCGACAACTGCTTGGGCGAATTGATCTTGAAACGCTCCCCGGCAAGCTCGTAGATCTTGCTTTCCAGTTCTCTTAGCTGCTTTTCGAGCTCCCGGGACATCTGGCGAAGGTAATCCACGTCGAGCTTTACGCCCCAGTGCTCCATGTCGGCCAGCACCTGGACAAGCGGCATCTCCACTTCGTAGAAAAGCTGCTCAAGCCCGGCCTCGACAAGCCTGGGTTCAAGAAGCCTGTACAGTCGCCAGGTGATGTCGGCATCCTCGCAGGCGTAGGTTGCAATTTGTTCCACAGGCACGTCGGCCATCGAAAGCTGCTTGCTTCCCCGCTTGCCAATCAGGTCACTTGTCGGGATTTTCTTGTAGTTCAGGTACTCCAAGCTCAGCAAATCCAGGTTGTGCTGCCGTTCGGACGGGTTCAGCAGGTAAGCCGCAACCATGGTGTCGAAGTACACGCCCCTCAGCTCAACCCCGGCACCACGGAGCACGAGCAAGTCGTACTTGATGTTTTGCCCAACTTTACGCAGGGAGTCGTCCTCCAGGACCGGTTTGAGGGCCGCAAGGACCTCCGACTCGCTCAGTTCCAGGCGGTCGAAAATCGGGGCCTGCACTGGCACGTAGCAGGCAAAACCCTCGCGCCAGGAGAACGACAGACCAACAATTCGTGCGTCGAGCGGGTTCAGCGACGTGGTTTCGAGGTCGACGGCGAATGTTCCCGCCTTACGGAGCTCAGCGCTCAGCCACGCGAGTTCCTCCCTCGTCCGAATTACACGGTAGTCCGCCTCGTCGCTGTTCGAATTGTGCGTGAAACGCTCAAGCAACGACTTGAACTCGAGTTCTTTGAAAAGCCTCGTCAGCTCGTCACGGTCCGGCTCCCCGACTCGCAGTTCCTCAAGATCGATCTCCACCGGCGCGTCAGCCCGCACGGTCGCGAGTTGTTTCGACAGGAAGGCCTGCTCTCGTTGCCCTTCAAGAGCCTTCCGGTACCGCGGCTTCACCCGCTCCAAATTCTCGTAGATGCCTTCGAGCGAGCCGAATTCTCTTAGCAGCTCTACAGCCCCTTTCGGCCCAATCCCCTTCACTCCGGGAATGTTGTCCACCTGATCCCCGGCGAGCCCGAGGTAGTCGGGAATCTGCTCTGGCCGAACACCCAGCTTCTCAGAAGCGTTTTCCTGGGTGATTACCTCTGGCTCTTTGCCACCGGTCTTCGGGTTGTAGATTCGAATCCGCTCACTTACAAGCTGAACCAGGTCCTTGTCGCCGGTCACGATGGTCACGTCAAACCCGCGCCCGGCCGCTCGGCGAGCAAGCGTGGCGATGACGTCGTCGGCTTCGTAACCCGGCAGCTCAACAATCGGAATGTTGAGCGCGCGAATGACTTCTTTGATCCGCGGCAGTTGCTCCGACATCTCGTCAGGCATTCGGGGCCGTTGGGCTTTGTACTCCGCGAATTCCTCGTGTCGGAACGTGGGCTCCGGCGTGTCGAACACGACCGCCATGTAGTCCGGCTTTTCTTCGTCCAGAATCTTGAGCAGAGAGCGCGTGAAGGCAAACACAGCGCTCGTGTTCTCGCCCTTCGAGTTGATGAGCGGATTCCGGACGAAAGCGTAGTACGACCTGTAAGCCAGGGCTGACCCGTCAATCAGAAACAGACTTTTTCGCTGATCGCTCACGTGCACCACCTCTCCGTTCGTTCACCAAATCAAAATGTAGGGCAAAAGTGCCCCTTTGTCAACCGCGAAGTTTGCAATGCGCGGTGTTGCAAAAGTTCGCTCGATGGCATGTGCAGGCCGCCTTTAGCGCGGGGGAAACGCGAATAACATGCCACGGAAGCACCGGAATTCGAGTGAAACGTCTGCTTTACCGCTTTCTTCGGCAGCCGAGAAAACCGGCCATTCAGCGTGCTTTCCTTTCCAAAACAGGGAAATGCTGCCGCAGTTGTTCCCAAAAGTGGGAATACTCACCGAGTAGCGCGACTGGAGCCTCTTGGTTTTACAGCATTTAGAACACCGGCAGAGTGGCACGGTTTTGGCGAAATAAGGGGAGTTGAGTCTGGCCTCAGCCAAGCGAACGGCCCAGGCAGCGTTCGTGCGGAACATCGGGCTGAGCTCGGCGTGTTTCGTTGCTGAGGCAAGGAGGAGGTCGGTCAGGCTCTTTGGAGACGGCAAATTTTCCTTTCGCACATAACGAAGGGAGAAGGATCTCAATCAAAAGGAGGATGTCATGGCGACAATCCAAGAGAAGCTCGCTGAGAAGGTCCCGGTGTGGCGGGAAGACATTCGGGGCCTGATCAAAGAGCACGGAAGTGACGTGATCAGCGAGGTAACGGTGCAGCAGGCCTACGGCGGCATGCGCGGCGTCAAAGGCCTGGTCTGCGACACCTCGTACGTGGATCCGGATCAGGGCCTGATTATCCGCGGCCATCCCATCAGCACTCTCACCGACCGGCTTCCAGAAGAGATCATCTGGTTGCTGCTGACCGGTGAGCTGCCCAGCGAGGAAGAGCGCGACGCCTTCGTCAAAGAAATGGCCCAGCGCCGCGACGTACCCGAGGGCGTGTGGAAAACCCTCGAGGCCATGCCGGCGGACTCACACCCGATGACCATGTTGAGTGTGGCGGCCCTCACCCTCGAGAAAGACTCGAAGTTCAAAGCCAAATACGCCGAAGGCATCAAGAAGGACGAGTACTGGGTGTGGACGCTGGAAGACGCTCTGGACCTGATGGCCAAGATGCCGGTCGTGGCTGCGGGCATCTACCGGATGCGCTACGGCAAGGGCGAGCGGATTCCTACCGACACCAGCCTGGACATGGGCGCCGACTACGCCCGGATGCTCGGTTTGCCGAATCCCAACGGTGAGCTCGAGAAGCTGATGCAGCTCTACCTGGTGCTCCACAGCGACCACGAGGGCGGCAACGTCAGCGCTTTTGTGACACACATCGTGAACTCCGCGCTTTCCAACATCTACTACGCTTACTCCGCTGGCATGAACGGACTGGCTGGTCCGCTGCACGGCCTGGCCAATCAGGAAGTGTTGAAGTGGATCCAGAAGCTGCAGGAGCGCTTCGGCGGCGTGCCAACCCACGAGCAGCTGCGCGATTTCACCTGGGAAACCCTGAACGCCGGTCAGGTGATTCCTGGCTACGGCCACGCCGTGTTGCGCCAGACGGATCCGCGCTTCAAGGCCTTCCTCGAGTTCGGCAAGAAGTACTGCGCGGACGACGAGATCTTCCAGATCGTGGCGCGTCTGTTCGAGGTCGTGCCCGACATCCTGAAGCAGATCGGCAAGGTCAAAGATCCGTACCCGAACGTGGACGCTGGCTCTGGCGCGCTGTTGTGGCACTACGGCATGCACGAGTACGAGTACTACACCGTCATCTTCGGCATTTCCCGTGCCCTCGGTGTGTGCTCGCAGGCCGTCATCAGCCGCGCCTACATGGAGCCGATCACGCGGCCGAAATCGGTCACGACCGAGTGGATCAAGAAGCAGGTCGGCGCCGCCTGATCAACTTGTCGGTGCTGCAGCAGAAAACAAAGGCAGGGTCACAAGCTGGGCCCTGCCTTTTCGTTTCTCCGCCGTCGAATGTCAAGATGCTGAGCCGCGGGCGCGTCAGTCTGTGTGTGCTTCGCTCCGTTCTCTGACAAGTTTCTGGTACCTTTCTGCACTGTCAGATTCTCGCCCCTGGTTGTACAACCTTTCCGCTCCAATTTCTCCGTCACG
>JAADFT010000165.1 GCA_013152765.1 Calditrichota bacterium
TCACGAACGGCCTCGGCGCCGAGGAAATGCGGGACCTCTTTGACGCTTACCACAAGGAGTACGGCGACTCGGTGACGCTGTGGACAAAGCCAGGCGAAATGGGACCCGGAGGCAAACGGGAGGAGCTGCCGAAGGATGCGTACGGTTTGCCCCTGACGGAACACAGGAGGCTGATTCAGCAGGGGACGGTCGAGGAGATCGCCCGCGTTCTTACGGCTGATCGCGCCCGTGTGGAAAAAGTTTTGCCGTGGGCTAAACCGGTCCAGACCGCCGCCACGCTCCACAAAAGCAACGCTTTGATTGCTGCTCTCGAAAAACTCGGGTTCAACGCCCTGTGGGGCTACTGTTGGGAGCAGGAAGCGGTGGACGGTGCTACCGACCGCGGCGTGCCCTACAACGCGTTTTACGCCTCTCGGAACTCGTTTCTGGCACCCGCGCAGTACCCCGGGAAAGTGGTGGGTGTGCACTGGCTGAGTGTGGACCTGACCAATGCTTACCACAGCCGGGCGACGTCGGCGTTTTCCACCGATCCGAACGACATTCAGCGTGCCGACATCTTCCACGGCCGGGACGTGGACTACTGGAAGAGGTTTCTCGACGTGTACCGCGAGAACGCCGCGTGGAACGATTTTCTCTACATCATGTTTCACCAGGAAGCCCACGAAATGGAGTACTCCGACGCCTGCCGCTCGTACACCCCGGAGCAGATCCAGGACACGATCGAGATGTTCGACGCTTTCTTCGAGTGGGTTGCGGGTCAGGACGGGGTTGAATTCCTGACCATGCCGCAAGCCGTCGAGCGCTACCGGGCGGTGCACCCGGAGTGGACGGGCGCCACCTACTTCGTCTCCGACCAGATTCCGGTGGAAAGGGTGGATTACTACTATTACGACTACTTTGTACTGCCCAAGCCGCAGCCGGACGCGCGGTGGCCACGCACGTTTTTCTACTACGATCGCGAGTGCCAGCTCATTTTCACCCAGAACCGCCTCGACCCCGTCTCGATTCGCGACTACACGGCTCAGCACCCGGTGGACGGCAACACTCCGTACCCGGAAGAACCGCTGCCGGCGTCGCAATTTGTCCGCAGGCGGCGCAGCGAGGACGGGCGGGAGCTCATTTTCGAAATTGCTACCCGCGCCTGCAAGTCCGTGCCGTCGGGTCTGGCCATCTGGGGCGATTTCAGCGACTACGAACTTGTGGAAGGCGGTCTGCCCGAAAGCCGGATTTTGGGCGACAAGCTCGTGTTCGTGCGCACGAACGCCAGGCAGGGGGAAGAGCTTGTGACGGTACGGCTGCGGCGAAAGGATTGAGACGGTGGGTGTGCGAGGGCCGAACGGTAGGGTACGTTGTTGGACAAATTTCAATCCGTCCGGTGGAATAGCTACTTCACATCTGGGGCTTGTGGTCATGACGGAAAGGGTTTGCCTCCTCAGGCGGTTTCTTTCCGTAACTCGGGGACCTGACCCAGGCGGAGTGCGTTTGAATGCAAGACAAGAGGCGCAACATCGCGCAAGAGTCACGTAGTGCTACTCCCTTGCACGAGCTGAAGCTCGCGCTACCAAATCGGCCTGCAAGCCCGTAGCAGAGACGGAAGAATTTGTTTAAAAGGTCACCGTTTGAAGTGCAACGGATGAAGGGCGAGTCCTAATTCGTTCGAAGTAGCTGCAAGGTCCAAGATTGTGACGGCGTGTGCTCCGCCCCGAATGAATTCGCGGCTAACTCAGATGTAAGCCCACTGGAAGTGGGCTGCGTTGACGCAAAGGACGGCAGGTTCAAGAAGGAATTCTGGCCGAGCATGTCGGCCTGTCTCCCTGTCACGTTAAAGTGTGGGGTTTCGAGTTTCCGGGAGTTACCAAACACAATCGGTTTGAACCGATTTTCATCTGGAGTAGCCGGTGATTTCAATCACCGGTGGAACCGCGATTCGAGAATGCAAGCTTCACCACCCACCCAACAACCACGGAGGACACGTTCATGCGAAAGAGAATTGTAACCGGGTTTGGAGCCCTGTTTCTGGTTGGGCTTCTGTTCGCGATTCCCGCAGTGTCGCAGCCCTTCCATTTCGTTGTCCTGGGCGACAACCGGACGCCCGGAAACTGGCGCAACGCGTACGAGCAGCCGCCAGCGTTCTTCGACAACATCCGCGCCATCAATTTGCTGAGGCCGGAGTTTGCCGTGGACGTGGGGGACCTGATCCTGGGCGTTTCGGACACTGCCATGGTGCTGAAGGAGTGGGACTACTTCGACGAGGCGGTCAGCCACCTGCAGGTGCCCCTCAAGCTGGTCGTTGGGAACCACGACGTCCGGAACAGCTGGATGGCGGCTGTTTTCCAGCGCCGCTACGGCCCGATGCGCTACAGCTTCGACCACAAGGGCAGCCACTTCATCGTTCTGAACTCCGAGGTGGTCGGGCACCGGGACCACATCGTTGGCGACCAGCTGGAATGGCTGCGCCAGGACCTGCAGCAACATGCGGATGCCTCGCACATCTTCGTTTTCCTGCACAAGCCGCTCTGGAAGGACCGGTACATTTCCAACTGGAACAAGGACGTTCACCCGTTGCTTGCGCAGTACCACGTCGACGCCGTGTTCGCCGGACACGAGCACCACTACGAGGACTGCGGTGAGCGGGACGGCGTACACTACTTCGTGACCGGCGGGGGCGGTGCCAATCTGGACCGCTCTGGTGAGGCCGCCGGTGGATTCTACCACTTCATGTGGATCACGGTGGACGGCGACTCGGTGCGTTACGCTGTGGTGCGGCCAGAGGGCGTGAAACCGGCAGACGTGGTGACGTCGGAAGACTACGCTCGCTGGGAAGGTGTTCTCTCGAGGCCGATCGTGGCCATCCGGTTCTCGGGAAAGGAGACCGTTGGCACCCTGAAATTCGTCAACCCGGGCTCGACGCCGCTGGCACTCAGCCTGTCCTGGAGTCTGCCGGTTGGGTCGACGTGGAACATCTTCCCGCGCGAGCTCAAGGTCGGTGTGCCAGGCTCGGATTCGGTTTCGTTGCGTCTGCCTGTGCAGCCAGACACCGTTTCTGTCCTACCTCTGCCGCGGTACACGGTCAAAATCGAGAGCCAGGAGCAGCCGGCGGTGACTACGAGCCAGATCCCCGCGCTCGTTCCCGACACGTTTGTGCGGCGCTGGCTGGTGATTGGGCCGTTCGAGCTCGGCGACATGAAGGGCGAAGCGCCTCCCCGGGGATTTCTGCGCGAGTACGGCCCTGAGAAGAAAATCGACCTTCGCAAGGCCTTGAAAGGGCTGCTCGGCAAGTGTCGCTGGCAGCTCGTGGAGGCTCGAGAAAACGGCTACGTGGATCTGCTGCGGGCGCTTCATTACTTCGACCCTGCCGTGGCCTACGCGGTGACCTACGTCTACGCGCCGAGGGGAAGAGACCTGACCGTCGGCCTGGGATCCAACGACGGCGCCCGAATGTGGGTGAACGAAGAGCTGGTCTACTCCCGCCACGTCGGCCGTTCGGCTTCACCGGATCAGGACGTGGTGCGAATCCACCTCAGAAAGGGCTGGAACAAGATCCTGCTTAAGGTGGAAAACTTCGGCGGCGGCTGGGGTCTGTACCTTCGTGTGCCGGACTTCAGCGGTGAGCTGCGTTTTGATCCGTACGGACCGCTGAAACACTGAAACCCGAGACCCTGGAGTTCCTTTGCAAGGACGAAGTCGGAAAAAGCCGGGGCGAGAACTTCTTTGCCCCGGGCTCTTGACGTTTGGTCTGGCCGGACTGGTTGCAGTAGCCTGCACGGCGCTGGGTGCGGAACGTGTCTCCGCGGCTCAACCGCCGCGTGAGTCGCAAAACGCGTGGCGGGCGTCGTGGGTGGTGGCACCGGACGCCGCAGATCCCTTGCATGTGCCTCCCAATCAGCACTACTTTTTCCGCAAGGTGGTGCAGGTCCGTGCTCCAGTCAAATCCGCCGTGTGTTTCGTTTCCGCCGACGACATGGTCAAACTAACCATCAACGGGGAGTTCGTCGGTCAGGGACCTGCTCCAGCCTACCCGCAGTGGTACTACTTCAACACGTTTGACGTAACGGATTTCCTCGTTCCGGGCCAGCCCAACGTCCTCGCAGCGCACGTGTACTACCAGGGCCTGGTGAACCGCGTCTGGGTAAGCGGCGACGGACTGACCGGGCTGATTCTCCAGCTTGTGATTCAGTACAAGGACGGTCGCTGCGACACTGTGGTGACGGACTCCACGTGGCGGGTTCTCACGTGTTCGGCGTACTCCGGCGAGCCGACCGGGTACAAAACCCAGTTTCTGGAGAACGTTGACGGCCGCTTGCTGCCGTGGGGCTGGACTGAAGCGAGTTTCGACGACGCGGACTGGCCTCGCGCCGTCGAGCTGGGCGTGCCACCGTTGCGGGAACGCCGACTCGTTCCGCAGCCCACACCGCCGCTTCAGTTTAGCAGGCTGCTGCCGCAGCAAATTCGCCGCCTTGGTCCAGGTCATTTCTTGCTGGATTTCGGCAAAGAAACGGTCGGCACCTTGCACCTGCGTGTTCACGGGCCGCGCGGCCACAAAGTTGAAATTCGGCACGGCGAAGAGCTGGCTGGGCCGGATTCCGTGCGGTACAAACTGCGAGCGAATTGCACGTACCGCGAATTCTACACGCTGGCCAGGCGTCGCGACGAGGAGTTTGAGTTTTACGACTACAAGGGGTTCCGCTACGTCGAGTTGCTCAACCTGCCTGGCAATCTGACCCGGGAGGATGTCTGGGTTCGGGAGCGCCACTACCCGTTCGACTCCACCGCTGCGTCGTTCGAAACCTCGGACACGCTGCTTCAGGCGATCTGGAATCTGTGCGTTCGCTCGGTGGAGCTGGGCAGTCAGGAGGTGTACGTGGACTGCCCGACCCGTGAGAAAGGCCAGTACCTTGGCGACAGTTACGTGGAGGGGTTGTCCCAATTCTACGCGACCGGGGACTGGCGACTGCAACGCAAAGCGCTGGAGAACTTCGCCCAGTCCGCCATCTACAAACCGACGTTGCTGTGCGTTGCCCCTTCGTCCTACAGGCAGGAAATCGCTGACTACTCGCTGGAGTGGGTTCTGTTCCTCGAGGAGTACACGTACCTCAGTGGCGACACGGCCTTCGCGGCTCGGATGTGGCCAACCGTGAAGGGGCTGTTGAAAGGATTCGCTCGCTGGGAAGGGCCCGCTGGTCTGCTCGAAGCTGTTCCCACGATGAATCTGGTGGACTGGCCACCAAACCTGCGCGACGACTACGACATGAAACGCGCCGAGCAGGGCGTGAACACTGTCCTCAACGCCTTCTACCTCGGAGCTCTGAATGCCGCGTCCCGTCTGGCCGGGCTGCTCGGACACAAAGCCGACTCCTGCGCCTACGCCGAAAGGGCCAGTGCGCGGCGCGACGCCTTCAACCGTTTGCTTCTTGACCACGAGAAGGGGCTCTACGTCGACGCGCTTGGCAGCACGCACAGCTCTCTGCATGCGAACGTGCTGCCGCTGTACTTCGACCTGGCTCCGGACAGCCTGCGACCGAGGCTGGTTGATTTCATCCGCCGCAAAGGGATGGCCTGCGGCGTCTACTTCTCCACGTTCGTTCTGCGAGCGCTCTACCGCAACGGTGCCGACGAACTCGCGTACCGGCTGTTGACCTCCCGGGGCAAGCACTCCTGGGCAAACATGCTGCGAAAGGGAGCCACGGCAACGCTGGAAGCCTGGGATCC
>JAADFT010000166.1 GCA_013152765.1 Calditrichota bacterium
GTGTTTGTGGTGGCCTTCATCACGTTCTTCCTCCTGAAAGACGGCAACCGGATGAAAAAGGCCATCATCAGCCAGGTTCCCAACCGACATTTTGAACTGGCTTTGAGCCTCTCGTACCGGATCAGCCAGCAGGTGAGCCGTTACGTGCGCGGCCAGTTTGTGGTGGCAATGATCGTGGGGCTTCTCTCGATTTTCGCCCTGTACCTGCTGCACATTCGGTACTACATCTTCATCGGTGCCCTGGCTGGGTTGGCCAACATGATCCCGTACTTCGGGCCCATCGTTGGCGCAGTGCCGGCCATTGTCGTCGCCCTCATCGACACGGGCTCGATTCAGCCTGTGATTGGGATTGCCGTGGCTTTCGCCACCATCCAGCTCATCGACAACGTGCTGATTTCGCCCACGGTGGTCTCGAAGAGTGTGGACCTGCATCCGCTGGTTGTGGCCGTGGTTGTCCTGGCTGGAGGCACTCTTGGAGGACTCGCCGGGATGCTCTTCGCCGTGCCCATCGCAGGCAGCGTGAAGGTGACCATCGAGGAAGTGCAGCGGTACCTCAAGTTCCGCTCGCGCTTGCAGCAGTCGGGGGCCGGAGCGTGACAAAACCACGCGCGAGGCTGCCGGAATCGCACAATTAGCGGGAGAATAAATTCTCCCGCTGAGCAGGCACGTGTCCGCCGAAGCGGACACACCACCTCCGGCTGGAGTTTGTTTCACAGATCAGGCAGAGTCCGACTGCTCTTCCGAAAATTGCCCCCGGAAGAACCTTTCGCCAGCCAACAGCACCCTCCACGAAGGCGGACGGGCGAAGCTGATGCGGTGGATTTACTCCGCCGCAGCTCCTTCCAGCTACTCCCCTCGGACGCAACGCTCAGCAGCCGTGGACTCATCCGGGAACACACCCTTTGGCGCTCACTCCACCTCAAAAGACAGGGCAGGCCGAAAGAGGCACAAACACCTCTCCAACCTGCCCAAGTTAAGCAAAGGGAAATAGAAACTACCCGCTTAGCCTTCGTACTTACCCGTCAGCTCGGCAGCGGCCTCTTTGTCCACAATGATCGTGGCCTTCGGGTGCATCTGCACGATCGTGGCCGGAACCATGGCCGTGATCGGGCCTTCCACCGTGATCTTGATGGCGTGCGCCTTGTTCTTGCCGCTGGCCAGCAGCAACAGCTGCCGCGCCTCCATGATCGTCCCGATGCCCATCGTGATGGCGTACTTCGGCACCTCGTCGATGGACTTGAAGAAGCGGGCGTTGTCCTGGCGTGTTTTCTCCGTCAGGGTCTTGATGCGCGTGCGGGAACCCAGCGAGGAACCCGGCTCGTTGAAAGCGATGTGGCCGTTCGCGCCAATGCCCAGCACCTGCAGGTCGATGCCGCCCGCCTTCTTGATCCGCTCCTCGTACCAGCGGCAGTGCTCTTCGACGTCGTCAGCCATGCCGTGGGGGATGTGCACGCGGCTGGGATCGATGTTGATGTGCTTGAACAGGTTTTCCCACATGAAGTAGTGGTAGCTCTGATCGTGTTCCGGCGGCAGACCCACGTACTCGTCCAGGTTGAACGTGGTGACTTTGGAAAAATCCAGACCTTCTTCCTTGTGCAGCCGGATCAGCTCTTTGTACAGGCCCAGCGGCGTGCTGCCAGTGGCCAGACCAAGCACACAGTCCGGTTTCCGACGAACCAGCGCCGCTACGATCTTCGCAGCCTCTTTGCTCATGTCATCGTAGTCTTCTTTGACGAGCACTAACATCGTCTCACCTCCTGCTGTTTGGGGTTTCTGGTTCTTACCGTTCCGCTACCCCCTTCCGATTACAACCGCCCGGGTTCACTCAAACCTGTTTGCCACCGAACGCCCTCACGACTTCTGCTGCCGAAGCAAACCGGCTGCCCGGCCGGCTCACTTGGCCGATTTGTCCAGCACCTTCGGCACCGGCAGTTCGTAGATGTGGCGCAACACGGCGATCTGGGCTTCGGTCAGCTCCTTGTCGCGGCGAGCCATCACGCGCCGGGCCGTTTCCAGCGTTTTCTCGAAGTCGTACTTGATCATGCCGCCCGGACCGCCCCAGTGGAACGACGGGATGAAGCGAGGAGGAAAGCCTGCGCCGTACACGTTGCACGCAACACCCACAACCGTCCCGGTGTTGAACATCGTGTTGATGCCGCTCTTGGAATGGTCGCCCATGAACAGGCCGACGAACAGGCTCCCGCTGTCCACCAGCGTCTCGTTGATCTGCACCTTGACGTTGGCGTAGTTGTTCTTCAGGTCGCTGTTGTTGGTGTCGGCGCCCAGATTCACCCACATGCCCAAGTAGGCGTGGCCCAGGAACCCTTCGTGCTGCTTGTTGGAGTAGGAGTGGACAATCGACTCTTCCACCTCGCCACCCACCTTGCACACCTCGCCAATCGCCGTGCCTTCGTAAATCTTTGCCCCCACCTTGATGGCCGATTTCGGCCCGATGTACGTCGGTCCCTCGATCACCGCGTTGGCCATGATCTTGGCGCCCTCGGCGATGTACACCGGTCCGCTCTCCGCGTCGATGATCACCCCGGGCCACAACTTGGCGCCTTCACCCACGAAGATGTTCTCCTTGGCCAGGAGTGTCACATCCGGGTAGATCTTGCCCAGAATCTGGCCACCCTGTCCGCGTTCCGCGAATTCGCGCTCGATTTCCTCGCCGTTGTGGTGCACCAGGTCCCACGGGTAGTGGATCAGCGTGGCCTCGACCTCCACCTCGGGCAACCCAGCGAAGTCCTCGCGCGTCAAAGGCTGCCCCATTTTGCCGGCCAGGGCCTGCGCTTTGTCTTCCGGAACCCAGGCGGCCACCACTTCGTCGCCCTGCACGTACACCGCCGGCTTACCCGCTTGCACTGCCTTGGCCAGTTCCGGCCGGGCCAGCACCCGCCCGTTCACGAACAGCCCGGCGCCTGCGGGCAGGCTGTTCACCTGGGCATCGCCAGCCACTTCTTTCTCCACGTCGGCAAGGTAGCTACGGCAGTGCAGTGCCAGTTTGTTCGGTGCAAAAACCCGCACAATTTTCTCGCGTAAGCTGCTCATGCCGCAACGCAACTCGTACGCAGGTCGCGTTAGCGCCAACGGATTCAGGTTCTCAGCCCGATCGTCTTCGAAAATGCACAGCCATCCGTCCATCTTACTCCTCCGTGTGTGTCCAGTCGCTTCTCACCGCCAACCCCGTCACCGCAAATCAGCTTTTCCCCCACCTCCTGCATTCGCTGGAATCGGGGCAAAAATCGCGTGTTCGTCATGACTCCCCGACCACAAGGGGAACACAAGCTTTAGCTACCGAGCGTTTCTACTTCCCCAGACTGCTGCACGCGGAAACAAACCTGCGTCTTCTCACCGCCGCCGACATCTCCCCCGGATCCAGCCGTCCTTTCCGGCCCAAACTGTTCAGGGCAAACAAATCTTCCCGAGTACTGTGGGGCGCTTCGCCCCGGTGGCTCCGGGGCAATTCCCGGGTAAGCCGTGCACAGCTTCGTTGGCCAGAACCGCAAAGGCCATGGCCTCCTTCGCATCCGGATCGATCCCCACCTCGTCGATGGTGCGAAGCGTGACCCACGGCAGGTACTCGTGCAGCATGTGGAGCAAGAAGGGATTCCTCGCTCCGCCGCCGCTCACCAGGATTTCGTCCACCGGCATTTTGGGGAGCACGAAATCGTTGATTGCCTCAGCCACGCTCCGGGCCGTGAACGCGGTCACCGTGGCCAGCACGTCCTCCGGGTACAAACCGCGTCGCGGTGCCTCTTCCGCCAGCCGCTGCGCAAAAGCGCGCCCAAACGCCTCGCGCCCCGTGCTCTTGGGCGGCAGGCGGCGAAAGTAAGCCTCCCGCATCAGGCGGTCCAGCCACTCGTTGTCGATCCGGCCGGCGCTGGCGTGCTGCCCACCGACGTCCATCGGCTCCCCCCAGTAGATCTCCGCCAGCGTGTCGATCATGGCGTTGCCGGGTCCGGTGTCAAACGCGAACACATCTTCCAGGGCCGCGTTTTTCGGCAGCACCGTCACGTTGGCAATGCCGCCAATGTTCAGCGCCACCACATTTCGGCCGAGATGCCGCAGCGCAAGCCAGTCGAAGTACGGCACCAGCGGGGCACCTTCGCCGCCAACGGCCAGGTCCGACACGCGGAAATCCGCTACCGTCGGCACACCTGTCTTCTTGGCAATCACCGCCGGTTCGGCAATCTGGACCGTCGCGCGCGTCCGACTGCCGAGGAAATCCACAGCCTCCGGGAAATGACCGATGGTCTGCCCGTGCGAACCGATCAGATCGATTTCCTGGAGCGACAGCCCGGCCTGGGCCACCACCTCCCGTGCGGCATCGGCAAAAAGCTCGCCCAAGCGCATGTTCAGCCGGGCAACCTCCGCCAGGCGCACGGCCTCGGCCTGCGCCACCGCCAGCACGGCTTCCCGGACCGAGCGCGGGTAGGCCACTGTGCCAAAGTGCTGCAGACGAAACGTCGCTTCCGGGCCCACACCCCGAATCTCCACCACAGCCACGTCAACGCCGTCCGCAGAGGTGCCCGACATCAACCCGAGCACACGCTTTGGATCTTTGCCGAGCAGTTCTCCCCAGGAAAACCCGTCGGTTTTCGTCACGAAGCCTTCCCCAGCAGGTTGTCCAGCACGGACCCCGTCACGGACACCGCTTCCTTCTGCAGGCCGATTACGGCGGCACCAAGGGCCGGGTCCAGAAGCGGGTCGACAATGGCGTGTTTCACGCCCGCTTCGTCCAGAACTCGTTTCATGCCCGGCTCCAGAACAGCCCGCTGTTTGAACACGCTTCCAATCGGCGCAATTTTCACGGTGTCCGTGGACCACGTCAGGCGCTTGGCCACCGCAGCAGCCAGGCGCCCGAGTTCTTCACCGGCCCGATTCACGATTTCCTGCGCAACCGCGTCGCCCTGGGCCGCCACTTCGAAGACCAGCGGCGCCAGAGCGGCCACCCCAGCGCGGTCCAGATCGCCCTGGTAGACCCGCGGGATTACGCGGTCGATGCGCTCCACGCCCAGATGCTTTTCCAGAGCTTCCCGCAACGCCGTGCGCGGACCACGACCGTCCAGGTCTTTCAACGCTGCGATCAGAGCCTGCTGGCCAATCCAGTAGCCGCTCCCCTCGTCGCCCAACAGGTACCCCCAGCCGCCGCTGCGCTCCACGCGTCCGTCTGCACCTTTGCCAAAGCAGATGGTTCCGGTGCCGGAAATCACGATGATCCCTTCGCCTCCGGCAAACGCCCCCGCCAGTGCAGCCGCCGCGTCGCTGTCCACCGTTGAGCGCTGCGACAGGCCCAGATTCGCTACGACTTTCGACACGGCCTCGCGGTCCGAGGGGCGCCCCACGCCAGCCAGCGCCACGACCAGGTGGCGCACCTGGGGAACTTCCACTTTCGCTTTTTGCAGCGCGGCTTCAATCGTTTCGCGCAACACCTCGGCCAGCTTCTCGCCGCCGATCACCTGGTAGTTGGAGGTGCCGCCCTGCGCCCGGGCCAGCACCCGGCCGTCCAGCGCCACAACCGCCACATTTGTGCTCGTGCCCCCGCCATCCACGCCAACCACAACTTCCGTCATCCAGGAACTCCTGATTTGCTCTAACGGGTGTTGCTTCTTCAAATTCTCCAGACTGTGGCAACTTGCTGCGCGGCCCTCAAAAAAGCTGCAAGCGTCGCAGTCGTCGGGCTACAGC
>JAADFT010000167.1 GCA_013152765.1 Calditrichota bacterium
TGTCTGGGCGGGATGTACCAGTCCGGATGCACGGTGTTGTCCTCAAGCGTGCTCACCCGATGCGGGTCGGCACCGACACTGCGCACGTCCAACGTGTAGTCGGGGCTGCCCGTGTCTGTGTACACGTTCGTCGGACTGCGCTGGTCGAAAACGTTGTAGATGTTTGCGAACAAAGCCAATCCCCACTTACCGAGTTTGAACTGCTTGTAGATGCGCAGGTCGAAGCTGTTTTGTGCGGGTTTCCGCGCACTGTTTTCGCGCAAACCGACGAAAGCGCTACTCCCGGCCACCATCCCGACCGGGAAGCGCGGTGTGTACGGTTGCCCGGACCAGAATCGCCCGATCAGGCTCACACGCCAGGTGCTGGTGCCGACACTCACCGTGCCGTTCAGCGTGTGGCGCTGGTCCCAGGCCAGCGGGATGAGCTGAATGCGCGGCGCCCGGTTCGAAAGCCGGTCGAAGTACTCGTCCTGCGGGTTCGACGCACTCCCTTCCGCAATCTGGAACGTGTAGTCCAGGTTGAAAGCGAAGTAGTTGCTGTACCGCTTGTCGATGCTCAGCGTCACGCCGCGAACGTTGGCGTAGTCCTTGTTCACGAATTTGGTGTACGACACGCTCGGGATGGGCGTCGGAATGGGCGGTCCCACACCAACCCAGTCGCGGATGTCGCGGTAGAACATGGTGACGTCGATCCCGATGTTCTCCGCAATCTGCTGCTGCAGCCCGATTTCGTACATCACCGTACGCTGCGGCTTCAGGTCAGGGTTGTGCAACAGCGTTGCGTTACCCGACGTACGCGGCACCTTGATTTCGCCGTACAGGTACTCGAACTGCGGCACCTGGAAGAAATGGCCGTAGCTGAAGTGAATCACACCGCGGTCGGTAATCGGGTAGGCAATCCCAAAGCGGGGGCTAATCTGCATTTTCGCCGGTGCTTTCTTCCACCAGAACGCTTCCCGCTCTTCTCGCGTGTATTCGACCAGCAGCGACTCGGGCGTCGTCGGACTCCAGTTCTTGTACTTGTGTTCCGGTTTGAACGGGTCGTCGATGTTGGGATCCGACGGGTCCGCCAGGATCTTGGCATCGGGATCGAAATAGTCGAAACGCACACCCAGGTTCACGATCATCTCTTTGAATTCCATTTTGTCCTGGATGTACGCGGAGAGCTCGATCGGCTTGTTGTGGAACTCGTTGTGGAGCGGCGAGGTCCGCGGCGGCACATCCGGCTGAAATGGCTGAATGTCCGTGCTGCCGATTTTCTTAGGGATCAGGGTGTAGTCAACCATTGACAGGTCGTGAAAGCGCCCCTCGAAGCCGGTCTTTACCTCGTGGTGCCGTGTGATTTGGCTGGTGAGATCGAACTTGGTAACCACGTACGACGTCCGTCGACTGAAGTGCTGCAGCGGGGTGCCACCGTCCGAAAAGCTCCACGGCGCCGGGGCCATCAGAGAATCCGGATGCACGTAACCCACCGGATCCGCACTGCTGATCGTGTACCAGACCTTGGTCGTGTCGGTCGAATCCCTGTGGACAACGTACGCAGGCGCATCGTAGGGATCTTCGTACAGGTAGTGTTTGTACTTGGTCTCGAAGCGGCTGAGCTTGAACTCGTAGTACGTTTTCGGCGACAGCGTGTGCGTGAGAGCCAGGATGTGGTTCAGGCCGTCTTCGAAACGGCGGTAAAGAGCGTCGGGATTGTACTTGAAGTAGTGGTCATAGTAGCGGTAGCGGTTCTTGTTCCACAGCAAGGTGTACGTGAATTTCACGCCGGGCTTGAAACGGTAGGCCAGTTTCGACTGCAGCGACGTCTTGCGGTACGGGTTCATGGGCACGATCTTGCCGTCCCCGAGGAGTCCCTGAGGCGTGAACCAGCGCAAACCGTAGAGGTAACCGTCCGAAACGTAACGGCGAATGTTTGCGAAAAACGTCGCTCGGCCGCCGGAAAACGGAACCGGGCCACTGAGACTCGCCTGCAGATTGTAGATCGGGTTCCACGACCGCAGCGGATTGATCCGTTCAAGGGAGTCCGGATCCGGGGAGTAGAGAGCGTCGCGAGCCCTTCTTTTCGGTTTCAGCACAAAGTAGGTGTGGTCATCGAAGGTCACGTAGTCGCCCAAGTACGTCTGAATCTCGCCCGTGAAATGCTCGCTCCCCTCCTTTGTCACGATGTTCACGATTCCCGACATGGCCTGGCCGTACTCGGCGTTGAAGGTCCCCGAAATCACCTGAAGTTCCTGGATGGCGCTGTTCTCGACCTCCACACCGAGTTGCCCGTTGAAGACATCCGTCGTCTGAATGCCGTCCACCCAGTAGGCCACCTCGCCGCTGCGCCCGCCGCGCACGTGGATGCCGCCGAATGCGTCCTTCACAAGCCCAGCCTGCAGTTCCAGCACGTCGCTCATCTCCTGCACCGGCAGATTCTGGATTTCGTCTGCCTGCACAGAAGCCAGAGACGAGGTCATGTCCATTTGCACGACGGGACGTTTCGCCACCACCGTTACGCTCTTGCCGATGTTGACAACCGCCTGGTGCAGCTTAAAGTTGATGGTGGTGGTCATGTCCACGTTCACCCGCACGTTCTCCACGCGCTGCACCTGGTAGCCGATCATCTGGGCAGTCAGCGTGTACGTACCCGGTGGGACACGCAGGATCACGTAGTAGCCGTCCACGTCCGTGGCGGCGCCCATCGTGGTCCCCTCAAGCACCACGTTCACACCCGGCAAAGGGTCGCCGGTTTCCGCGTCAATTACACGACCGGCAATTTTGCCCGTGGTCCCTGCGTGCACACCAGTTGCCGCGATCAACGCGACCGCCAGCGTCAACAGGGCAAGACCTGCCTTCTCAAAACGCATGATGGTTCTCCCAAAATGCGAAAAATCACACGTGCGCGATCCCGACTTTGCTCAGGACCGCCCGCCAGCGCACGTTTGGCGGATGACGAGTTCGGTTTCCAGCGCTTTGTGCCACAGACCGTCGTCGGAGCCTTTCAGCCGATTGCCGAGACGGCGCACCGCCAGACGCCCCATTTCGAACATGGGCTGGCGGACAGTTGTCAACCCCACCAGCTCGGATGTCTGGATGTCGTCAAAGCCAATCAGGGCCAGATCGTCTGGAACACGTACCCCGGCCTCGCGCAGAGCGCGGAGAGCCCCGTAGGCTTGGACGTCACTGGCCACGAACAGCGCCTCAGGGCGCTCCCGAAGCTCCAGCAGCATTCGCATGGCCCGGTAGCCGGCCGGCGCGTTGAAGCCGTCCTGACCGTCCAGGTTGTCACACTCCACCAGCCACTCCAGTCTGACTTGCAGGTCCGCTTCTCGAACCGCCTGGAGAAAACCTTCCTGCCTCTCCCTCGCCGGCCGACTGCGGAGCTGCCCGTTGATCATGCCCAAGCGCCGGTAACCCTGTTCGATCATGAAGCGCGTGGCTTTGTAGGCCGCTCGATGGTTCTCCACGTAAATCGAGTCCGCGTTGGGGTGAAACTGGTCCACCAGCACCACCGGTACGCGCAGGCTCTGCACGCGACGCAGGACTTTGTCGGAAAGGGGCATGGAAACGTAGAGAACAGCGTCGACGCGGCTCTCGCGGACGATTCGCTCCAGAATCTCCTCGCCCCTGCTCACGTCGTCGGCCGAAAAAAGAACGAGGTCGTAACCTAAGCGGCTGACCTCGTTCTGAATCCCTTTGAGAAGCTCGATGAAAAAGTAGTTCGTGAAAAACGGCACCACAGCACCGATGGCGCCCGTTCGTTTGCGCGCCAGTCCGCGGGCAAGCGCGTGAGGTTTGTAACCCATTTCGCGGACGACGCGCAACACCTTTTCTTTTGTCTCCGGTGAGATGTTGGGGCTGTCGTTCAGGGCTCTGGACACCGTTCCGATGCCCACGCCCGCTTTTTTGGCGACGTCGTAGATGGTAGCCATGCCGATGAGAACGCTTTCGTTGAGATCCGCAGCGGAAAAGCCGACGTCTGAAGCTCCACGACTGTGGAGCCACCCAATATCTTCAGAACGCGCAACTTAGCGATTGTGGAAGGGCTTCCAGGGAAGCGCTTCCATTCTACAACTTTCGTGTCTTTTTGTCAAGAGTTTTTTCACGGATTTCCGGTTAACAAAACCGGTTTAGCCGCACCGCAGCTCCGGATTTTTCGCAAAAAACACGAACAACCAGTTGATCTTCCGGTCTTTCAGTCAGCGAAATGGGTGACAGGACGAGCTGAGCGTGACTGAGAATGAAAAGCGGCGAGGAAACTGCCCGAGGTTGAAAGGTTTGCTCAGCGCTTCAGAAAGGGAGTCAGATCCGTTACGGGAGCGTAGTAACCGAATTTGATCATCTCTTTCAACCAAATGTTAGCCTGCTCAACGTTACATAGCCCTTTTTCGATGGCAGCAATGAGACACCCAATTGATCCGCTGGTCCTGACAGCAAGACGTTTTGCCTCACGCCGGGCTCGGCGGTCGTCGGTTAACAGAAGCCAGTTTCGTTGCTTCGCGATTGCGATGCACGACGCTTCCCCGGAATGCAGAGCCGGGGACAAACTCCACCTAAGTCGAAGCTCTTCTTCTGTTAGCGCGGCAGTCAAATGGATCCAGCCGCTTTTGGCCGGTGGACTGATCACTGTCTTTACGGCTTGGTAAAAGCGGTACCCTTCGTCTAATCCCTGTTCAATCTCTTCAAGAACCTCTACAGGGATCTCAACCCGCTCAAAAAGATCCCGCAAAAGACTGAGCTGCCCTACACTCGCGAAATTTGAAATGACCGTTGTATTGGCTATTACAGCCATTTCCTACTTTTCCAGCTCTTGTTGAAGAGTTTCGATCTCTTGTGCAACCTCAGACTCTGTTTCAGGACCAAGGCGTGGTTGGACGCCCCGTTCCAGCAGAATGTCTTTCATTTGAGCCCAGCTCACACCTGCCAGCTTTGCCGCAGCAGCCAAAGAAAGATCCTCCGTCCGGTATTTGAACACAGCGAGTTCAATTCGTAAATCGGACCGGGCTCGCAAAAGGTGTCGCAAGGCGTCGCTGATTACCTCTTCCTCACTCTCATACAGCCTTGCTTTGACAAGATCTTTCGGAGTCACCATCTTTGACCTCCTTCTACGCTACAGACTACGCGTAGCTCTCGACAGCGAACAGCGACGGGAGAACTACAAGCGAATCCAATTGCAGAAACAAGTTCGCCGCTTGGAAATGTCTCTTCTCTCCCGGACCGGATCTACAGAATTTCCTCCACCCTCTCCGGCGGTTGCGCCAGGACGACCTTGTCTCCCGCAACCACGATCGGCCGTTGCAGCAGCTTCGGATGCTCAGCCACGATCTGCGCAAACTCCTCCGGAGTCAGCTCTTTGCCTTTCAAACCGAGCTCCCGGTACTCTTTCTCATTCGTGCGGATGAATTCCGAGACCGGCCGCCCGGAAAGCCGAATGATCCGGGCCAGCTCCTGCACGTCCACACCGTTTTTGATGTAGTCGACGATCTCGAACTCGACGCCCTTTTCTTCCAGGTACTTGACACCTGCCCGACTCTTCCGGCACCGAGGATTGTGCCAAACGACAACCTTCGCCATGCTCACCTCCTGCCCTTCTTCCTTTCCTTCTTCCCATCGAGGGGCTACCGAGTTCCATTCCCCTTGCCGTCACCTCCGCGGGACACTTTCCCGTGTCTCAGCGCACCAGCACGACCCGCTGCGCCGCAA
>JAADFT010000168.1 GCA_013152765.1 Calditrichota bacterium
GTTCTTTCCATGTCGCCGCCTGACAAGCTGAAGCCCCGCAGCGTGGGCCCGCCGGTCAAGGGAGCGGAAATCCGCATCGTGAATCCGGATGAACAGGGGGTCGGCGAGATTGTGGTCCGCGGGCCCATGGTGATGAAGGGCTACTACAAGAATCCCAAAGAGACCGCCAAGGTCCTGAAAGACGGCTGGTTCTACACCGGCGACCTTGGCTGGATCGACAAGGACGGTTTCCTCTACATCGCCGGGCGTGCCAAGAATGTCATCGTGACAAAGGGCGGCAAAAACGTCTTCCCGGAGGAAATCGAAGAGAAGCTGCTGAAGAGCCCGTTCATCGAGGAAGTTCTGGTTGTGGGACGACAGACCGACAAGGGCGAAGAGTACATTCACGCCATCGTTTACCCGAACTTCGAAGAGCTGGATCGCTACGCGGCCGAGCACGGGATGGAGTCGCTTTCTGAGGAAGAAATCGAGGACATCATCCGCAAGGAAATCCGACAGCTCACGGCTGAACTTCCGCCTTACAAGTCGGTCTCCAGTTTTGAGATCATCGAAGAGGAATTCCCGAAAACCTCCACGCGGAAGATCAAACGCTACCTCTTCCAGCACAAGATTGTGGGTGTCGGTGTGAAGAAGTAGCGCCATCCACGTGTGCACTTAAAAAGGCAGGGCCATTTCGACCCTGCCTTTTTCGTTTCGTCAGGATTTTGCCGTGGGGTTACACTCCCCACTTCCCCGACACTGACTGCACGTTGTCGCACCCTTCTCTGGCACCGTCACCCCAGACAGCTTGCCGGACTTTGCCCTGTCAGCCTTCTTCCACCTGCGCGGGTCCCTTCACCTTGCCGATGAAGAGCGCGATCACGAAGAGAATCGCGGCCATGAGTGCCGCAATGGGCATGCTCTCCTGCACCGTGCGTCCAACGCTCACACTGCCGATCAGCTTCGGGATGAACGTCCCGCCCAGCAGACCGACTGCGAAAATGATTCCGAAGACACTCCCGTACAGCTGCTGTTCGAACTTGGCAAACGTCACTCCAACGATCGTGGGGAAAATTGGCGCGAAGGCCAGGCCCGTCAGAATGATCACCGCGATGGCCAGACCCGGGCTCTTGGTGCGCGAAAGCACCAAAATGGTGACCACCGAAATCAGCGACATGGCTGCAATCACCTTGGTGCCGATTGCAGTCAAGTTGCGGACGAGCGAACTCAGGAAGCGGCCGACCATCATGGCAACACCAAACAGGCTCAGCACCACGCCTGCTTTCGCCACGGGGCTCGAAGCTCCAACGCTTTTGTAGAGCTCCGTCATTAGCGGCTTGATCCACGTCGCCATGGTGATTTCCAGCGAAATGTACGCGAAAAGCGCGATGGCCGCAATCAGCACAGCGCCTTCGGTGAGAAGCTTTACGGCCATCGACAGCTCAAAGCCCGTTGACACCTGCGGGTAGCGGGCGATCAGCGCCAGAATCAGGAACACCAGAACGACCAGAGCGATGATGGTGAGCGTGGTGCTGTAGCTCAGTCCCAGCGACTTCAGGAAGAAGACGAAGATCAGCGGCGTGAGGACGTAGCCCAGCCCGAAGAACGCGTTTCCGAGATTGCTGGCGCGCGCAGGATCTTTACCGCCAAAGAGCACTACCGGGATAAGCGTGTTTCCGACTGTGTTCAGGCTCATCGCGCCGACACCAAGCAACACACAGGAAATCAGAGCCACGGCAAAACTGGGCGCGTAGGCAAGGAGCAACATGCTCAGAGCCGTCACAACGAAACCGACCACCGCAATCGGTTTGTGTCCAAACTTGTCCACCAGGGGCCCCACAACCAGCTGCACCACCACATTGGTCAGAAAGAAAAGCATGACCATGGTGCCAATCTGTGAGTTGTCGATCCCGAGAGCGCCCTTCAGCTCCTCCGAAATCGCCCCGATGATGATGAACGTTACTGCCAACGTGAACACCGCCACCAGCGCCACCACGGCGCTCAAGCCCGTGTTCTTTTCGCTCATGCTGCCCTCCTTCTAAGCTGCGGTTGCAAACCAAGCTCCGAACTCGAACAGCTCCGCCGAGTACAAGATGTCCCCTTACCTCGTTGCCCCCGTAGTGCAGCGCAGGCACTGGCTCCACGGAAAGCCCGAGCTACAGATTCAACACAACCCAGCTTCGGGTTCTGTTGCTTTCGACAACCGCCTCCACGAATACGTTCTCCACGTACCCGTCGTACAGCGTTGCCAGCAGCGGCTTTCTCCCGCGGTCCAGGATGCAACTGTAGAAGTCGATCACAGCGTTCTTGAACGCGTCCGGGTACCCTTCTTCGTGTCCGCCAGGGTAGTGCACAAACGGCGCCACTTCCTCCGAGACCAGTCCAGGATCCCGCATCAGCACCTGGTTGGGGGCATCGCGGTGACCGATGTACAGACGGTTCGGGTCCTCCTCGAACCACTCGAGCGAGGCCTCCTGCCCGTCCACCCGGACGTGAAGCCCGTTCTTCTTACCTGCGGTGACCTGCGACACCGTGATCGAACCGGGGACTTCGCCTTCGAGCGTGAGCAAGATGGTGGCGTAGTCCTCCGTGCTGATCTCGACCTCTTCGAACGACTCCGCAGCCTGCTTCCCGAAGGTCACCACTTCCCCGGTCGGCTTCTTGCGAGTCGGGTGCACCGTTTTCATCCGCGCGTTCACTTCCGTGACCTTCCGTCCCGTCAGGTACTGCAGAAGATCTGCGGCGTGTGTGCCAATGTCACCGACGGCCCGCGTCGGCCCTGCCAGCTCCGGTTCCAGGCGCCAGTTGTAGTCCGTGTCGTAGATCAACCAGTCCTGCAGGTACTCGGCCTGCACCGCGAAAATTCGTCCGAGTTCGCCGCGCTCAATTCGCTTCTTGGCTTCGATCACGAGCGGATGCATCCGGTAGTTGTACATCACACCCGCCACAACGTCCTTCTTTGCCGCCAGGTCCACGAGCTCTTTGGCTTCCGCCGCCGTGATTGTCAGGGGTTTCTCGGACAACAGGTGGATGTTCGCCTCAAGAACCTTCTTGTTGATTTCGTAATGTAGTGCATTCGGCGTGCAATTGTGCACCACGTCCACCTGTCCGTCCTTCAGCAGGTCGTCCACTGACTGGTACACCCGCGGGATGTCGTACTTCCTGGCGAAGGCCTCGCCCTTTTCCTTCGTGCGCGACACCACAGCTTCCACCCGTCCAAGCCCTGACCTGAGAATCGCTTCTACGTGTGCAGGCCCGATGAACCCGAGGCCGATGACAGCCGCTCTTAGCTTCTCAGCCATGAATCAACCCTCCTACACGGTCGTTCCGGCTACGCCCACCACATTTCTCCGGCTTTCTCACGGATCACCAGGTTGTTCAGGAAGTCGACGGCCTTCTTGAACCCTTCGTTCACACTCATCAGGGCATCTTCGTGCTCGATGCTCAGCGCGCCGTCGTAACCTACAGCCCTCAGCGTGCTGATGAAATCGCGCCAGAACTGCTCGCCGTGTCCGTAACCAACCGTTCGGAAGCTCCAGGAGCGTTCGTACACCTTGTCGTACGTTTTCGTGTCCAGGACTCCGTTCACCCGCGTGTTCGCCGGATCGACGCGCGTGTCTTTCGCGTGAACGTGGTAGATGGCCCCTTTCAGAGCCCGCACCGCCTCGATTGGATCGATTCCCTGCCAGAACAGGTGGCTGGGATCGAAATTCGCACCGATCGCCTCTCCGCAGGCTTCCCGCACCTTCAGCAGTGTTTCGGGGTTGTACACCACAAACCCCGGGTGCATCTCGAAGCAAATCCTCACTCCCTTGCTGGCGGCGAACTCCGCTTCCTTCTGCCAGTACGGGATCACCTTTTCTTTCCACTGCCACTCCAGGATTTCCAGGAAATCCGGCGGCCAGGGGCACGTCACCCAATTCGGGTACTTGTCGTCCTCGTGCGAGCCGGGGCAGCCGCTGAAAGTGTTCACATTCTTCACTCCGAGCTGACTCGCCACCTCCATCGTTGCGCGCTGGTAGGCGTGGTGCTCCTCAGCAATTTGCTTGTTCGGGTGCAGAGGGTTGGCGTGGCAAGACAACGCACTGATCTCCAGCCCGGCTTTGTCCACCAGCTTGCCGATTTCGGCGATCTTCTTCGGGTCTTTGGCCAGTTCCAGCGCGTCACCGTGCGCTGTTCCCGGGTAGTTCCCCAGGCCAATTTCCACCGCCTGCACACCAGCCTTCTTGACGTAGTCCAGAGCTTCCTTCAGCGACTTCTGTCCAAACAGAACCATGAACACACCGACCTTCATCGCTGAACCTCCTCTTGTTGGTACGCACAGCCAACCCGCCACTCAGGCTGCGGCCTTCGCAATTGCCTCTCTCGTCACCTCAACGCACTTGGTCAGGTACGGCATGACGTCATCCGGATGCGCCTCGTACTCGATCGAGCAAAAACCGTCGAAACCCACTTCCTTCAGCGCCCTGAAGAAGCTTACAAAGTCCAGCTTGCCTTCCCCGAAAACTGGCCACTCACCCTCCACACCGGCCCAATCCTTTACGTGCACACCGTAGAGCCGGTCCTTCAAAGCGTGTACAGCTTCCACCGGGTCGACGCCCGCGCGGAGGAAGTGTCCCGTGTCAATGCAGGCCCCGATCCACTTGTGATGTCCTTCCACGGCCTTCAGGATGTCCTCCGGAGTGGCGTACCGGCTCTTCGGCCCGTGGTTGTGGATCGCCAGCTTCACGCCGTACTCTTCCACGAGCTCGTCCAGGTTGTCGAAGGAGTCCGGGCTCGGGTCCGCGCTCATCGTCTTGAACCCCATTTTCTTGGCGAACTCGAAGTAGACGCGGTTGGCCTCCTTGTCCGCACCGAAGGGCACAACGCCGTAGGCGTCGAACGTCACGCTTTTCTGGTTGAGCAGGGCCTTCAACTCGTCGACGGCCGCGTCGTCTGAGTCCGGCGGAAAATGCCCGGGAAAAATCTCAATGTACCGCAATCCAAGCTCGTGTACCTTCCCGATGGCCTCCTGGACGCTCATTTTTCTCAGAGAGTAGCTCTGCATCCCGAGCCGCACCGACCAGGATCCCGCTTGAGTCGCAGCCTCTTTTTGTTTCCCGCAGCCGGCGACACCCAGGACAGCGACACCAGCCATCCCCACCGCCGTCTTCTCCAGAAACTCACGTCTCGACAGTGAACGCTTCTCGCCCATTGGCCTCCTCCTCAGTTCTGGGTGCACGTCCGTCCCTTCTCACCCCACGCGCACCCGCGCCACTCCGGCCACCACTGCAAACTTCACCCTTAACCGGTCCACTGCTCGCGCGGCCTTCACAGCTCTACCGGTAAGACTGACAGAGCAAACCGAAAAACCGGTCGAGTTCTCTCACACAACCAACGGGTTCTCCAGCTCCGAGCCCGCGCGCATTCGCGCCCACCCGGGAAAAGTCACGGCCGCCCTGGCGTGACCGAACCAAACCCAAACTGCTCCCCTTCGTTCCCAAACCGACGCCACACTCCCTTCTCCGGGGTCAGCAGTTTGTGCCTTTGCCTTCTTCGAAACTCAAGTTACACAATTGTCGCGGTTGTGTCAAGAAGAAACAACTTCTACGGACTCCCCGTTTTTGCCTGGCCCCCCGCCATTCGGCAATTTGGCTGATTACCAACGGCCGAATAGACCTTGCCGCTCTACAGCCGCTCGCGAACCACGAGCGGGTGA
>JAADFT010000169.1 GCA_013152765.1 Calditrichota bacterium
CACAAACGCAATGATCGTTCTCTTATCGAACTCCATCTACGCGGTCTCTCTCCTAAATCGCACTTTGAACTCCATCGGCACCGGGTCGTACCCACCCCGCGCCCAAGGGTTACAGCGAAGAATGCGCCAACCTCCCAGCAACATCCCTCGGACTGCGCCGAACCGCCTCAGTGCCTCCAAAGTGTACTCCGAGCAGCTCGGAACGTACCGACAACTCGGTGGCACCACAACGCCGATTGTGTACCGGTACAGCTGGACAGCTCCAGCCACGGCCTTACCCATCATCTTGTCCAGCCACCCCAGCGAGGTTACCAAGCCTTTTACCAATCTCTTCGACATCTTGCAGTAGATCACTCCACTCGGCTGTCAAAGCCCTTTCACGCGCCAGCAACACAGCATCGCCCAACTTTGGAAAGCCGTATTGCCTCAGCCGAAAGGCTTCCCGCACACGCCGTTTCGCACGGTTTCGCTTCACCTTTCCACGAACCCGCCGGCTGACGGCGAATCCAACCCTCAGCTCCGCCTGGCCCGGCAGATAAAAAGCATCCACAAACCTCCCCCGCACAATCTTTCCCCTCTCAAACACCGCTTCGAACGCCCCCCGCCCCCGAAGAATCCTTTTCCTCGGCAGACGAAACCCCTGCCGCGGCTTTTCCCCTCCCACAACTCTTTAGAACTCATCACTCACAGTCAGTCTCTTTCTCCCTTTGGCACGCCTCCGCCGGAGCACCTTCCTCCCCGCTGCCGTCGCCATCCGCGCGCGGAAGCCGTGCGTTCTCTTGCGCCGTATTCTACTCGGCTGATACGTCCTCTTCATCACTACACCTCCATTTCCTTTTCGTCACATCTAAGATCACTAAAATCTTTGCCTTCGCTCCCAAAATGGGAAAGTAGCCATCCCCTCCAAAAAAAACAAGCCTATTTTCCCACAACAGCCCATCCCTTCCGTCAGCCATCACCGCCTCACCCTTTCCACACTTCGCCTCAACAAATTTCTTGCACATCTCCGAATTTTTCTTATCCTAAAGTGCACCTGGTACCTGGCTTGTGGAAAGGTTGTGGATAACTCAAATCCCGTACCTCTCCACCACACTCGTGCCACATTTTCTCTTAGATCAGCCAAAACAAACTTAAGTAACGTTTATTCAAGCTACTGCACTCGCTCTACTCACAAACTTCGCTTCTTTCTTGTCCACACTTCCAGTACTGTTTTCACGTTTACAACTTGTGGATAACTCTTCGAAAAACTCCGGATTTGGCTCGATGAACCAAACCCAGTCTGACCCAACAACCGTCTGGAATCAATGTCTCTCTATCATTCGTCAGTCCGTTAATCCACAGACATTCCACACCTGGTTCAACCCTATCCGTCCTGTTCGCCTCGAGGCTAACCGTCTCCTCGTCGAGGTCCCGAGCCGCTTTTTCCACGAGTGGCTCGACCAGCACTACCGTTCCTTGCTTCTAAGCGCCCTGCGCGACACTCTCGGCCCCGACGCAACCCTTCTGTACCAGGTCCAAGATGTCGAAAAACAACCGGCCCCATCTTTTGCACGTCCCTCTACTCCCCCTTCCAATGGCCTCGACTCCGAAACGCAGCTCAGCCTTCGCTACACTTTCGATAACTTCGTCGAAGGCAATAACAACCAGTTTGCGCGCGCCGCAGCCTTTGCCGTAGCGCAGTCTCCCGGGCAAACCAGCTTCAATCCACTTGTCATCTACGGCGGCGTTGGTCTCGGCAAAACACACCTCCTCCAGGCCATCGGCAACTACATTCGCGCCAGCGATTCCCCTGCCAGGGTCCTTTACGTGTCAAGCGAACGTTTCACGCTGGACTTCATCACAGCGATCCAGCAGAACCGCAGCACCGAGTTCAGCTCCCGCTACCGTTCTGTTGATGTTCTTCTTCTGGACGACATTCAGTTCTTCGTCAACAAAGAGCGCACTCAGGAAGAGTTTTTCCACACCTTCAACAGTCTGCACCAGAAAGGCAAGCAGATCGTCCTGACATCCGATCGTCCACCTCGCGATCTGCACGGCATGGAAGAACGCCTCATCAGCCGCTTCCAGTCCGGTCTCGTCACTGACATTCAGCCCCCCGACTACGAGACCCGGCTCGCCATTCTGAATCGAAAGGCGGAAGAAAGCGGCGCCGACTTCGATCCAGAGATTCTCGATTTCATCGCCACCCACATCACGTCCAACATCCGCGAGCTTGAGGGATCACTCATCCGCCTTCTCGCTTACTCCTCCCTCACGGGTCGCGACATTACTCTTACTCTTGCAAAAGAAGTCCTCCGCGACATTGTCAAGCCGAAGCAGAAACAGATAAGCATCGAGCTCATCCAGTCCATCGTCGCAGAGCACTACGGCTTCGCCGATGATCTGCTCCGGGCGCGCTCCCGCAAACAGGAAATTGCCCTGGCCAGGCAGGTTGCCATGTACCTGGCAAAACGCCTCACCAATGCCTCGCTCAAGACCATCGGGCTGCATTTCGGCGGGCGCGACCACACAACCGTTCTTCATGGTGTCCAGACCATCGAAAAAGCCCTCGCAAATGATCCTAATCTCCGCCGTGATCTGGCTGACATCCAGAGGAAAATCGACATTGCCACTTTGTAGACGTTTTCCCCATCTGCCCCCATCCCGCAAACCATCCACGCCCGTTGATAACTCTGTGGATAACCTCCTTTCCCTGTTGACAAGTTTACCTCACCAAACCTTCTCATCCTCCATTCGCTTCCACAAGGTTTTTCATAGCACGTTCCTCCACAGTTTATCCACAAGCAATCCCTTCTTTTCCACACCGTTCCTCACTGGGTTAAAT
This sequence comes from Calditrichota bacterium, assembly GCA_013152765.1. GTDB lineage: Bacteria > Zhuqueibacterota > Zhuqueibacteria > Oleimicrobiales > Geothermoviventaceae > Geothermovivens. The sequence continues at coordinate 2,825 of JAADFT010000169.1, forward strand.
CTTTTTCCTGCTGTTCACCTACCCGTGCGGCGTTTTCCACTGTCCACGTATCCACATGCTCTACTAAAACTACTTTGTTTTTTGTTCTTTCAACTACTTATTGCAAACAATGTCTGGTTTGCTTAACTTTCAAGGTTTCGAGGGAGTGAACTCACGGAGGCTCAGCCATGCGCTTTACAATTGACCGCCAGTCTCTCATGACGGGCCTTCAACGTGTCTACGGTGTGGTACCTGCCCGTTCTACAGTTCCAGTGCTCACGAATGTTCTTCTTAACGTCCTGCCGGACAAACTGGAGATCGTCGGCACAGATTTGGAGATGTCCGTCCGAACTTCGGTGCCGATTGAAGCCCCGGAAGCGGGGGCAATCGCTGTTCCCGCCCGACCATTTCATGAGGTCGTCAGAGAGCTTCCGGACATCCCAATCGAGTTTGAAATCGACGGTCTCCAACTTTTTCTGCGTACCCCTCAGGGTGAGTACCGATTCCCCGGTACGGCGAAAGAAGAGTACCCGGCGATTGTCGTTGAAAAGAGCGCAGAATACGTTGTTTTGCCCACAGATGCGCTCACTCGCATGGTTAACAGAGCCCTTTTTGCCGTGTCCACAGATCAATTACGCCTTGCGTTGACGGGCGTGCTTTTCGAGTTCACCGACAACGAACTTCGAGTGGTCGCAACGGACGGCCACCGACTTTCTCGAACTGTTCGTCAAAATGTCGGCGACGCTTTGAACGGGAAGAAGTGCATTCTCCCCACAAAATCGTTGAACGTTCTTCTCAGAAACACAGATGCCGCCGATGAAGTGACGCTGCGGGCAAGCGCGGAACACATGGTGTTCGAACTCGGCGACACGACCATCTACTCGAAGCTGATTGCTGCCAAATATCCGCAGTATGAGCGCACCATTCCGATGGAAAACCAATTTCGGATGATCGTAGGTCGGGATGACCTGGCCGCGGCCGTACGACGGGTGCGCGTTTTTTCGAGCGTCATCTCCAATGCAGTTACCTTCAAGCTGGAAGCTAAAAGCCTGGAAATCAGCGCGGAGGATGAGGAATACGGTGGCGGTGCGCGCGAGACGCTGACGATCGACTACGACGGTCCGGAGTTGCTGGCAGCGTACAATGCTCAATTCTTGATCGACATTTTGCGCCACATCGACACACCTGACGTCATTTTCAGGTTGCAGGATAGCCAGACAGGGGCGCTTGTCTTTCCATCTGAGCAGGTTGTGGGCGAAGAGTTCATGATGGTGATCATGCCGGTGATGTTGGGTACTACCGCGACGGGTGCTCCAGAGGACGAGGCAGCTGCACCAGACGCCCACTACTACTTCCAAGATGGTGATTAGACGCATCGAGGCAGGAAATTTCCGGAGCTACGACGAGCTTGTGTTTGAGCCTGTCGCGGGGTTGAATCTTGTTGTGGGGAAGAATGCGAGTGGCAAGACGAACCTGCTCGAGGCAATTTACCTCTGTGCCTACGGGAAGGGTTTTCGTGGTGCAGATGCTGACCTGCTAAAAAGGGGGAGGGAACGCGCTCACGTGGAGGCGAACTTTCGCGTGGGCGGGGGCGTTGACAGGACTGTGCGCGTAGAGCTGCGTCGGAGAACAAAGGAAATCGCTGTCGGAAACAAAAGGCTGGCGAAACGCCAGGATCTGGTGGGGCAATTCCCTGTAGTGCTGAGTGGAGCCTGGGACTTCGACATCGCGGCTGGCGACCCGAAGGCTCGACGGAAGTACCTGGATGGCCTTCTTGGACTTCTCAGTCCAGCGTACCTGGCGACGCTCCGGGACTATCTGCGAGCGCTCAAACAGCGTAATTTATTGCTAACTGAGATGAGGGAGGCTGATCCAGCGCGCCTGCGGGAGAAGATCGAGCCGTGGACGGAGAGCCTGATTGGCTACGGAAGCCTGCTGTGTGCGCGTCGGGAGGCGATTGTCGGGGAGTTGCGGGAGCGCGTTCGGCGCTACTACACGACAATTGCTGGAGCAGACGAAGGTGTGGATCTGGAGTACGTCCCGAATGTGCGCGCCGTAGAAGGGAGTTACGCGGACGGCCTTCGGAGGAGGTTCGGAGAGCTCTTTGAGAAAGAGAGGCGAAGGGGCCTGACACTCGCTGGACCGCACCTGGATGAGTTGCTCATCCAGGTTGGGGGTGTGGAACTGCGACGATTCGGTAGCCGTGGGGAACAAAAGACAGCGGTTCTCGCTTTGCGGCTTGCTCAGGTTGAGATGATCGCGGAGAAGCGGGGCGAAAGGCCAGTTCTGTTGCTCGACGACGTTTTTTCCGATCTTGACATTCGCAGGGCCGAGCGAGTACTCCGCGCGGTCGGGGATCTACAGGTTGTGGCGACGTCGGCGGAGGAGGAGCGGGTACGGGAGGTAAAAGGTGGCGTTGAAGGGATAGTGGGGCTCTTCCGCGTGGAGAAAGGGGCTGGCGTTCAGGAGATTTCCCTGTGAAAGCTCTTGAGCAATTTTTAAACCGGCTCATCAAGGAGCTTGGCTACGAGAAACGCCTTGAGTACCAGCGCTTGCTGGACGCCTGGCCGCAGGTGGTTGGCGAGCGAATCGCCGGCGTCTCAAAGGCGGAACGCATCCAAAACGGCGTAATGGTCGTTAAAGTGGAGAGTCCCGTTTGGCGAAATGAGCTCGCGTTGGAAAAAGAGCGCATTCTTCGCCTGATCCAGGAAAAAACGGGTTCGAAAGCAATTGTGGACATTCGATTTGTCTGAAAAGAGACCATTCAGCTGAAGAAGAGCGGCGGGCGAAAAGGCACGAGACGGAGTTGGACGGACAGGACTGAGGACTAACTTTCGGGAATGGCAACGAAAGCGAACGAAAAGACAACCTACCTTGAAAGAGAAGGAAGATCGGTACGACGCCAGCCAGATCCAGGTTCTGAAAGGACTTGAGGCTGTGCGGCGGCGGCCGGCCATGTACATCGGCGATGTGACCGGGCGCGGGCTGCACCATTTGATCTACGAAGTTGTGGACAACAGCGTGGATGAGGCGCTGGCTGGTTACTGTGATCGGATCGAGGTTGTTCTCCGCAAAGATGGGGCGGTGAGAGTTAGCGACAACGGCCGGGGCATTCCGGTGGATGTTCACCCGACGGAAGGCAGGCCGGCGGTCGAGGTTGTTATGACCACCCTCCATGCCGGCGGAAAATTCGACAAGAAAATCTACCAGGTGTCGGGTGGTCTGCACGGTGTGGGCGTGTCTGTGGTGAACGCGTTGTCAGAGTGGCTCGAGGTGGAGGTCCACCGCGAGGGAAAAAAGTACTGGCAGCGCTACGAGCGTGGTGTACCGGTAACGCCGCTCCAGGAGAAGGGGAAGGCGAAAGGCACGGGAACCACAGTCACGTTCTTGCCGGACAAAGAGATTTTCAAGAAGAGGAAGTTCAACTTCGAGACGTTGAGCGAGCGCCTGCGCGAGCTGGCGTTCTTGAATCCAGGCCTGCGGATCATCCTGAGAGATGAGCGGGAAGAGCGTGAAGAGACCTTCTACTCCAAAGGTGGGTTGAAGGAGTTCGTCCAGTACATCGACGAGGGACGCACACCGGTGCACAAGAAGGTGATCACCATCAGTGGAAACAAAGACGGTGTGCCGGTGGACCTGGCGATGCAGTACAACGACTCCTTCACTGATAACGTTTTTACGTACGTGAACAACATCCACACGGTGGAAGGCGGAACACACCTGATTGGCTTCCGGACGGCCCTGACGCGAACGCTCAATCAGTACGCCCAGAAGAACAACCTGATCAAAAACGGCGAGCTCGTCCTGACGGGAGAGGACGTAAGAGAAGGGCTCACGGCTGTTCTCAGCGTCAAGGTAATGGAACCGCAGTTCGAGGGTCAGACCAAGACGCGCCTTGGGAACAGCGAGGTCCGCGGGATTGTGGAGTCAATCGTTGGCGAAGGCCTTGCGAATTTCCTGGAGCAAAACCCGAGCGATGCAAAGCGCATCATCGAGAAAGGGATTACAGCCGCGCGCTCGAGGGAAGCGGCGAGGAAGGCGCGCGAGCTGACGCGCCGGAAGCGTGCTCTGGACACTGCCGGGCTTCCGGGAAAGCTGGCGGATTGCTCGGTACGGGACCCCGAGCACACTGAGCTGTACCTGGTGGAGGGTGATTCCGCTGGTGGCTCGGCAAAACAGGGTAGGGATCGGCAGTTCCAGGCCATTCTTCCGCTGAAGGGCAAAATCCTGAACGTGGAGAAGGCGCGGATTGACAAGATCCTCTCGAATGACGAGATTCGCACGATTGTGGCCGCGCTCGGAACGGGGATAGGGAAAGAAGACTTTGACCCCGAACGCCTGCGGTACGGCAAAATCATCATCATGACTGACGCGGACGTGGACGGGTCGCACATCCGTACCCTGCTGCTGACTTTCTTCTTCCGGTACATGCGGGAGCTGATTGAGCAGGGAAAGATTTTCATCGCGCAGCCGCCGCTGTACCGAATTCGAAAAGGGAAAGAGGAGTACTACGCGTACGACGACGACGAGCGCGACGAGCTGCTCGAAAAACTGGGCCGCAACGGCGTGGATGTCCAGCGTTACAAGGGTCTCGGTGAGATGAACCCCGAGCAGCTGTGGCGAACCACGATGGATCCGGAACGCAGGACGCTTTTGCAGGTAACGATCGAAGAGGCTTTCGAGGCCGACCGCATTTTCTCCACGTTGATGGGAGACCGCGTGGCGCCACGCCGCAAGTTCATCGAGGAGAACGCTAAATACGTCCAAAACCTGGATGTGTAGGTGCTTGCAGACTCGTACTGGAAGGCTGGCTCGTTGGGACGTCCGCAACCGCGGGCGTCGTTTTGTGTGGGAGCGAAGTGCTCGGATGGCGTCATTTTTGTAGGCGTGGAAGAGAGTGCGGCTGTGTCGAGCAGCGCAAAAGGCCAGCGGTGTTGGCAAAACGCGTCTGAACGAGAAAGAAAAAGATGCATCGGAGGTGACCAAGCAGGGAAATGAACAACCGTTCCGAAAGAATTTTACCTGTACTGATCGAAAATGAAATGAAGCAGTCGTACCTGGCCTACTCGATGTCGGTGATTGTGGCCAGGGCGCTGCCGGATGTACGAGACGGATTGAAGCCCGTGCACCGACGGGTGCTTTACGGGATGCTGGAGCTTGGGCTGCGACCCAACTCGCCGTACAAGAAGAGCGCGCGAATTGTGGGCGAGGTGCTCGGAAAGTACCACCCGCACGGTGACGCTGCGGTGTACGACACAATGGTGCGGATGGTACAGGACTTTTCCATGCGCTACCCACTCGTCGACGGCCAGGGGAACTTCGGCTCCATCGACGGGGATTCGCCGGCGGCCATGCGGTACACGGAGGCTCGGCTCGCACCGATTGCCGAGGAACTGCTCCGCGATCTGGACAAAGACACCGTCGATTTCGTACCGAACTTCGATGAGACCCTGAAAGAGCCAAGCGTTCTGCCTGCCCTGCTGCCGAACCTGCTCGTCAACGGCGCGTCGGGCATTGCGGTGGGCATGGCCACGAACATCCCTCCGCACAACCTGAACGAAGTTGTGGATGCGCTCTCGGCGTTGATCGACCGCCCGAATCTGCGGATCGAGACCTTGATGAAGTACATCAAGGGACCCGATTTCCCGACGGGTGGCATCATTTACGGCGTCGAGGGGATTGACGAGGCCTACCGCACGGGACGGGGCCACATCACGGTGCGCGGGCGCGTGAACGTGGAGAAAGGCCGCGCTGGCCACCAGAATCTGGTCATCACGGAAGTGCCGTACCAGGTGAACAAGGCGAACCTGATCGAGCGGATCGCCAACCTGGTGCAGGACAAGAAGATCGACGGGATTGTGGACATCCGCGACGAGTCCGACCGCGACGGCATGCGGGTGGTCATCGAGCTGAAGCGGGACGCTCAGCCGGAAGTGGTGCTGAATCAGCTTTACAAGCACACGCCACTGCAGTCGACCTTTGGCGTGATCATGCTGGCGCTGGTGGACGGCCAGCCGAAGGTGCTGAACCTCAAGGAAATGCTGCAGCACTTCATCGATTTCCGGCACGAGGTGGTTGTCCGCCGGGCCAAGTACGAGCTGGACAAGGCCGAGAAACGGGCCCACATCCTGGAAGGCTACCTGATCGCGCTCGACAACATCGACGAGATCATCGCGTTGATCAAGCGCTCGCGGACGCCCGACACGGCCAGGCGTGGCCTGATGCGCCAGTTCAAGCTCTCGGAGATTCAGGCGCAGGCCATTCTGGACATGCGCTTGCAGCGGCTGACCGGACTGGAGCGCAAAAAGATTCAGGACGAGTACCGCGAGACGATCAAGACAATCGAGCGTTTGCGTGCCCTGTTGGCGAGCCGCGCTCGCAGAATGCAGCTCATCAAGCAGGAGCTGCAGAGTCTGAAGGAGAAGTACGGAGACGAGCGGCGGACGGAAATTGTCGCCGAAACAGAAGAGTTTTCGCTGGAAGACCTGATCGCGGAAGAAGACGTGGTGATCACGCTGTCGCACAAGGGCTTCATCAAGCGGTTCCCGGTGTCCAGCTACAAGCGGCAGCGCGCGAAGGTCAAGGCCTCAGGTCTAAGGCGACTGGATGGAAAACCTGTTCGTCGCGTCTACGCACCACACGATCCTTTTCTTCACTAACAAGGGCAAGTGCTACGGATTAAAGGTGCACGAGATCCCGAGTGCCGGGCCGACGACGAAGGGGCGCGCCCTTGTGAACCTGTTGCGCCTGAGCAAGGGTGAGCAGGTGGAGGCATCTGTGGCTGTGCGCCGGTTTGAGCCGGGTGCGTTCGTGGTGATGACCACAGCTCAGGGCCTTGTGAAGAAGACGCCGCTTGAGGATTTCAGCCGACCACGGCGGAGCGGCGTGCAGGCCATGACGGTGAAGAAAGGCGACGAGCTGATCGACGTTCGCCTCACCGACGGCAGCGAGGACATTGTGCTGGTGACGGCTTCGGGCAAGGCAATCCGCTTCAGCGAGCGCGAGGTCCGGCCGATGGGTCGAACCGCTGCCGGGGTGAAAGGCATCAGCCTCGGCAAGGACGACCGCGTCGTCGGAATGGTGACCGTGAAGCACGGCGGCACCATCCTGGTGGTGTCTGAGCGCGGCTACGGCAAGGCCGTCAACCTGAGTGAGTACCGCCGCACCAGCCGGGGCGGCAAGGGACTCCTCACGGCGCGGCTGAGCGCGAAGTCGGGGAAGCTGGTGAGCGCCATGGCCATCAGTCCGGACGACGACGTGATGATCGTGACGGCCAAAGGAAAACTCGGTCACCTGAGAGCTCGCGACATCAAGCTGATGAAACGCGACACTCTCGGTGTTCGGTTGATCAAGGTCAACGAAGGGGACATGGTCACGGACGTGGCCAAAGTCGTAAACGGCAACGGAGGCGAGTAGAAGCGGTCTCCGAACAGCTCATTTGACGGAAGGATTCAAAAACGGGTGGTTTCGGCCACCCGTTTTTCGCAGGTGGAGCAGGGAAATGGAACGGTTAGGGGGAAAGATTCCGGAAAGTCAGAAGGTTTTGCCTGCGCTGAAGTAAAACTGGGTTTCGCCGTGCTGAGTGCGCCCGTACGCGATGGTGAACGGGCCAAGAATGGTGTCGGCGGAGATGGCAGCTCCCACGCCGTA
>JAADFT010000170.1 GCA_013152765.1 Calditrichota bacterium
CGCGAGGAGCCTGCCGTACCAGTAGCCCATTTCGTACGGTGTGCCGCTCGTGGTGACTACCCAGACCGTGTCCTGGTCCTGGAAACGCAGTTCCAGCCTGCCCCAGCCTCCGGTTGGCTGCGCGGACAGGCTGACGGGCCAGGGGAGGCCGACGACCAAGACGACGAGCAGGGCTGCTGCGAAACGTTTCACGCACACTCCTTTCGGCTTAAACCGAAAGAAGTGTACGCAGAAACGGGGAGAAAGTCAAGAGCCTGGGAGGCGGAAAGCGCAAAGCGGCGACGCAAAAAGACGAAGCAAACGTGGAGGAATCCTTGCGAGCGGTTTTCGAGAGGGAGGACGGGCTTCACGCGTGCACGGAACGGGTCTTGTCCAGGTTGTCCAACGCCGGGGGTGGACTTTCGCGCGCCGTTTGCATCAGTTTTCGCCGCTCTGGCCGAGCAGCCAGCGAAGATCGAACGACGCGATTCGGATGCGTTCGTACGGGTGCTTCTCGCCGCACTCGTAGAGACAGAAGATCTGTCCGGACGCGTTGACGGCGAGCGAGGAGTAAGCGGCGGGTCCTGCGTGGAGCGTGCGGGCCACCGGCCACGTGTGCCCGCCGTCCGGGCTCAAGCGGACTGTCAGGTTTTCGCGGCGCGTGCTGGCCGGGTTGCTGAAAAGCAGCGTGTCGCCAGCGGACGCCGTCACAGGCCTGTAGCGGCACACGCTGGCCTGACAAACGGGTTCTACCAGGACGTTGTCGTGATGGACGGGTGACCAGCTTTTCCCTCCGTTCCGACTCCACGCCACTGCGCGACGGTGGAGGCCGGCGTAGCTTCGCATATTCAGGTAGATCGTGCCGTCCGAGAGTTCAGCTGCCGTGCACTCGTTCGTCAGGCTATCGGTGCTACCGCCGAGATGCCATGTCTTGCCGTGGTCGTCGCTGAAGACCACGTGCGAGTGGTACAGGTGCGGGCCAATTCTGCCGTCGGGCGACAGAACGGCGTGGTCGCAGGGGATCAGGAGCCGCCCGCTGCGCAGTTGAATTCCCGCGCCCGGTCCGGTGGCGTACCAGGTCCAGTTGGTGCGTTTCACGGAAGAGGTGATTTCGCGGGGCTTCGACCAGGTTTCTCCGTCGTCGAAGCTGCCAAGAACCCAGACTCTGCGCGCACCTTTCCCCCTCATGATTTCTGGCTCTTTGACGTCACCCGAATTTGTCGTCAGGAGCAGCCAGACCGTCCCGGTCGTCTCGTCCAGAACGAGTGCTGGATTTCCCACAGTGTTGGCGCCGTTGTCCCAGAGCACGCGTAGCGGGCTCCACGTGCGGCCACCGTCGTCGCTGCTCTTCAAGACCAGGTCGATGTCTCCCGAGTCGCCGCGACCGTGTTTGCGGCCTTCTGCGAACGCAAGCAGCCGACCGCTCTTCGTGACCAGGAGGGCGGGGATGCGAAACGTGTGGTACCCCGCCTCTCCGGCGGTGAAAACGTCTCTCTGGTACAGAGCCTGACCGTGTGAGCTCCCTGCTGCCAGAAACAGCAGGGCAGCCAGCACCAGAGCTGCGGCGCGGAAGTGGTTCATCTTTCAGATTCCCGGCTCAGTTCACCTTGCCCGCCTTTTGCAGCTTGGCCCAGGTGTCCTTGAGCGTCACCGTGCGGTTGAAAACCAGTTTGTCGTCTGTGGAATCCGGGTCCACGACGAAGTAGCCCAGGCGTTCGAATTGAAAACGCTCGCCCGGTTTGGCTTCTGCCAGACTCGGCTCCACGTAAGCCGTGACGACCTGCAGCGAGTCCGGATTGATGTTGGCAGTGAAATCCTGGCCTTCTTCGACTTCGTTGGGGTCGGGCTTCGTGAACAGGTGATCGTAAAGCCGCACTTCCGCTTCCAGGGCGTGAGCCGCTGAGACCCAGTGCAGGGTGGCCTTCACCTTGCGGCCGTCGGGGGCGTCCCCGCCTCGAGTGGCCGGATCGTACGTGCAGCGTAGTTCCACCACCTCGCCCGTGCCCGGGTCTTTCACCACGTCCACGCATTTGATGAAGTACGCGTAGCGCAGACGCACCTCGCGTCCCGGTGCCAGGCGGTAAAACTTTTTCGGCGGATCCTCTCGAAAGTCGTCTCGTTCGATGTAGAGCACTTTCGAGAACGGTACCTTTCGCGTTCCCTGGCTCAGGTCCTCGGGGTTGTTGATGCAGTCCATGTACTCCACCTGATCGTCCGGGTAGTTTTCGATGACCACTCGCAGCGGCCGAAGCACGGCCATCTTGCGCGGAGCGCGCTTGTTGAGATCCTGACGTACGCAGTGCTCCAGCAGGGCGATGTCCACCACGCTGTTGCTCTTGGCCACCCCGATGCGCTCGCAGAAGTCGCGAATGGCCTCGGGCGTGTACCCGCGGCGACGCAGGCCGGACAGCGTCGGCATCCTGGGGTCGTCCCAACCGCGCACGTAGCCCTCTTCGACGAGGCGGCGCAACTTGCGTTTGCTCAGAACGGTGTACGTGAGCTCGAGCCGGGCAAATTCAATCTGCCGCGGATGATGGACGCCGAGGGCGTCCAGGAACCAGTCGTAAAGCGGACGGTGGTCTTCGAACTCCAGCGTGCAAATGGAGTGCGTAATCCCTTCGATGGAGTCGCTTTGCCCGTGTGCCCAGTCGTACGTCGGGTAAATGCACCATTTGTTGCCTGTCCGGTGGTGCTCCGCGTGGATGATTCGGTACATCACCGGGTCGCGCAGGTTCAGGTTTGGCGACGCCATGTCGATTTTGGCCCGAAGAACCTTTGAGCCGTCCGGAAACTCACCCTTGCGCATCCGTTCGAAGAGGTCCAGATTCTCCTCTACGGAACGGTTTCGGTACGGGCTTTCTTTGCCGGGCTCCGTCAGCGTGCCGCGGTAGCGCCGAATTTCCTCCGCGCTCAGGTCGTCGACGTAGGCTTTACCCGCTTTGATGAGCTGAACGGCCCACTCGTAAAGCTGCTCGAAGTAGTCGGAAGCGTAGAACTCCCGGTCTTCCCAGTCGTAACCAAGCCAGCGCACGTCGCGCCTGATCGACTCCACGTAGTGCGGGTCTTCGGTCAAAGGGTTGGTGTCGTCAAAACGCAGGTTGCATTTGCCGCCGTATTCTTCGGCCAGGCCAAAATTGAGCACGATGGCTTTGGCGTGACCAATGTGCAGGTAGCCGTTCGGTTCCGGGGGGAACCTCGTGTGTACCCGGTCAAAACGGCCGGATTTCAAGTCCTCGTCGATGATTTCGTGGATGAACGTTCTGGGTTTCTTGCTTTCCGAGTCCGCCATGTCGATGCTGTACTCCTTTACGTTACAGTGTGTAAGATTGAATTCTGTTGCGAGCTTTTGGCTGTTGGTGCACGAACCGTCACCGCGCTGCTAAGAAAGCACGGAGAGGCGGCCGGGCCTGTGCAAACGTTTCTCGAAACCACGGTGCGTAGAGTCTACTACCTGTGAGTTGAACTTTGGCCGCCCGGGTGTACTCGAAATTTAACGCCCTCTCTTTTTTTCCAGAAACCTCTCTTCAAACGTTGGTTCTGCGCCAGCCATTTTCAAGAAGACGTCCAGAGGAACCAGTTCAAATTCCGGGCCAAGCTTGTCCAGGATGCTCTTCACGCGCTTGATGTCGCTGGACTCCCGAACGTGCAGCAGGAGGAAGTACGGCCGTTTTTTGTTGACAGAAGCCAGCTCGTACAGATCCGCCACGGCGTCGTCCACGGGGCGCGTCGGCGACAGGTAGTAGTCGTACGAAATCAGAGGCTTGCCATCCCGGACGGCAAATGTGAATGCGGGTGCGTAGCCGTTGATGAAGCCGATGGCGTTCGGCAGATGGCGGTAGTACATGTCGACGACGTCACGCGTCAGTTCGGTGTTGCCTTCCACCGTGGCGCCTTCGGAGTAGTCCATGATTTCGAAAACCTGCAGGTCCAGCTTTTCCATGAGGTCCCGAGTCAGGTCCAGCAGCTTGCCCAGGTACTTCTTGGGCACGGCTTTGGGGTACATGTAGCCCGGTCCCGAGAGCGCCCCGATGAAGTAGTCGTTCGGTGTCGCCTCGGTGTAGAAGAACTCCAGCATGGCCGGAGCCATCCAGTAGTAGTTCATGGTCACTTCCCAGGCGTAGGGAATCTCGCCTCGGCCGGGCTTTGTCCAGGCACCCAGACCGATGCCGTCCGACTGCACACACGTGATGTACACCTTCTTGTCGGGGACTGGTGTCTCTCCGGGCTTCACGTTGTGGTGGTTCCGGAACTTGAAGCCGGGCGAAAGGGGAATCTGGCTGCTGAAGCTGAGGTTGGGCAGCGTGTGGAGTCCCTCGACCCGGAGCCCGTAGTGCGACGTGAGCGTGACCCACTCTCGCTCCAGATCTTTCTTGTACGAATGCCAGCCCATGACCATGGAAAGGGGTTTCATCTGGCTGAGGATCTTGTTGGCCAGGGCGTACTCCTCCTTGTCGCTGGGTCTGGCGGAGAGATCGTTGAAGAAAACCTTCTTGTAGATGCCCCAGTCGGCGACGCCCGGCTTCATCACGCCTTTCCACTCGCCGCCCAGCCAGACGATGAACTCCCGGCTGCAGCGATCCCAGTAACGGTCGTACGCCCACTGGTAGATTTCGGCGTCCGTTTTTCCTTCGAATTTGCCGCGAAAGTCCTCGACGGGTTTGAGCCCGGCCGCTTTCACTAAAGGAATCAGGTCTTCGCTCACCACGACAGCGTGTTCGAGCCCCGCTACGGTGAAAGCGACGATCAGCGAAGTGCGCACGTTCTTGTCCCACACGACGTAGCCTTTCACGTACTGACGCAGACTGTCGAGAGCCTGTTTGGGCGACCGGAGCTCCGTGAACGTGTAGTACCGCTTGTTTTTGTAGAAATCGAAAACGTGGGGCGTGTACGTGAATGCCCACGTTTTGGGGTAGATGAAGTAGAGCTTGGGGCCGTGGCTGTTGGCGATGCCCTGCAAACTGATCAGGAAGGCATTCTCAGGCAGCCCGCCGTCGATGCGCCAGTCGTCCTTCAAGTGCATCACGAACGCGCGTTTGGTGCCAGCGCGTTTCAGCACGTACCGGAGCACCGGACCGCCGACGCGCGTGTCCCGGTGAATGGTGTACTCCAGTACGTCCGGGTCGGGCTGGAGCTTGTACCAGTGTGTGGCCGAGATCCAGGTCTTGCCCTGAGATCCCCGGATGGGGTAGCGGATGTCTACGCGCAGGGTTTTGCCCCCGTCGGTCCACACCGCTTTCACCTCCCTCGAGCTGCCGGGAAGCATCGACAGCCCCATGAAAACGTTGGTAGGCCAGACCCGGTCTCGAACGGGCACACGTTGCACTTCTCCGTCCGTACGCAGCACGAGTGTGTCGATGAAGCTTCGCCGTCGCCCCCACTTCTGGATCAAAACCGTTTTGTTGCCGTCGACGTTAAACTCGACGGACAGGGTGCGGTACAGACCAATTTCGGAACTTGCCTGTGGTACCAGCACCCATTTGCCGTTGAACGAAGACCTGGTTGCGCCAGCCTGGGCAACCTGGAAAATGAGTCCGAGGAAAAGAGACACCCGCAAAACTCTGGTCGCGATTTTCATTGCCGGTTCCCTCTCTGTTTTGGGGTGGATGGACTGCCAGGCGAACTGGCACAAACATATCCCATTCGTGCGCTAAAATCAAGATTTTTCGACCTGC
>JAADFT010000171.1 GCA_013152765.1 Calditrichota bacterium
CAGCAGCGCCGCTCGTGGAATGGCCAGCGTGTTCCTGTGCTCCGCACCCGGGAAGACGATTTGCACGAGAACGCCAGCTTTGAACTCGCCTCGGGGATTGCGAAGCTCAAGGCGAATTGGAACGGTCTGCTTGGTAGCGTCTGCCTGGCCGGAAATGGCTTTGACCGGGAGCAGCACTGAGGGATGCGAAAAGTCCAGGAAACGCACGCTCATCTGCCGCAGTTTGCGGGCAACCGGAAGGTACTCGACCGGCAAATCTCCACGCACGTCCAGGACGCGCAAATCCCCGATGTGAACAATGGCTTCGCCCTTCTGCACGACGTCGCCCTGTTTGTGCAGCACCTCCAGCACCACGCCGTCGATCGGGCTCAGCAGAGGGATGGTTTTCACGTGTCGCTCGAGAATCGGGCGAAGCTTCGGATCGACCTGGGGCATGGCCTGCAGCAGCGCTTCGCGCGCCGGAGGAACGATTTCACCGATCTTCTGCCCCTTGCGAACCCGATCGCCCATCAGGAGCGTGAAATCCGACAGGCGGCCGTCGAACTGCGACGCGAGCCAGACCTCGTGGCGCAGCTTCACGCGTCCGTAGATGCGTACGGTGTCGACCATGTCCATCCGCCGCACGGGGGCGGTGCGCACCGTGACGACGGCTTTGGCCTCGGCTGGCGTTTCCCTCTTTGTCTTGCCGCATGACGTGAGCAGGAGGCCGAACCCGAAGACGCCAAGCGCGAAGGCTGAGGCTGCAAGTCTCCACCTTCGCAGTGGGTGAGCACCAGTCGACCGGGGGAAAGCGCGCCGGTGTGGTCTGGATGTCTGTCGTTTCCGCTGTGCAAGCCGGGTAACTTCGGAAGGATGTGCGAATCTCACAACGTCCCTCGTTTGCGTTAGAGATCCTGGTCCAGTTTGAGCATCAGATCCTGACGGTTGAAGACGGCGAAGTAGTCCAGAAGCCTGCGCAGGTACTCGAGGCGAGTCGACTGAAGCGTGATCTTGACTTCGCTCAGGTGTTCCTGAGCGCGGAGGTAGTCCAGGTTTGTTACCAGTCCGGCCTGGTAGTTGACCTCGGCGAACTGGTAAGTCCGCTGGGCAAGCGACAGGCGCTGGCGTTGCAGGCTGTAGGCCTGTCTCAGTTTTTTCAGCTCCGTCAGGGCTCGCTTGACCTGGATTCGGAGCTCGCGATTCAGTTCCTTTTCGTCGAGCTGTACTGCTGTGGCCCGCGCCACCAGTGCCTGCTTCTGCAACTGTACCTGGCGCCACCTGGAGAGCGGAATTCGCAACCCCGCACTGACGAGCCAGTAATTGCCGTCGGCTGTGGGATCGCGGTCGACCACGTAGCCCCCGCTCAACACGATCTTTGGTGCCGCTTCCGCCTTCAACTTGCTTGTGGCAGCCAGTTCGGACCGGGCGGCGAGCCTGAGACTGTGCAGCAGAGGATTGGCAACCAGGCTGTCCAGAGGGAAGGCAGGCGGCGGGGCCAAAGAGTCCGGTGGAGCGCTGGGCGTGCTGAGTCGGAACGGACGTTCGGCTGGCCAACCGAGCAGCTCCTTGAGCTCGAGGATGAATCCGTCCCGCTCGGCACGGCACCGGAGGCTTTCCTCCTCGATCTGTTTCAGGGCCGACTGCGTTTGCAGGACGTCAAGTTGCGTGGTGGTTCCGGCCTGCCAGAGAGCCCTGGCAACCTGCAAATGTCGTTCGAGGACCTGTCTGCGTTCGTCCAGCACGGCGAGCCTGGTGTCCTTTTGGAGGACCGCAAAGTACAGAGCGCCGGCCCTCCGCGCGGCGTCGAGGCGTTTCTGCTCGAGGATCAACTTTTGTGCGTGCGCGCGAAAGGCCTGGGCACGAGCAGCCCTGTACAGCCAGTTGCCGGGCGTCCACTCGGCGTTCAGAAGCTGAAATTGTTGCGGAAAACGGTACGGCTGGTACTGAAGTTCGTTCCGTGTGAATTCGCCCGAGATCTGAGGCAGGTACTGAAATCTGGCTGCCCGGTAATTCGCTGCTTCAGCCCGCCAGCGCTGCGCTTCGGCCTGAGCCGCGTAGCTGCGCCGCGCGGCGAGCTCGAGGCATCTGGACAAGGTGAGCGTGGTGTCCGTTTGGGGGAGGACCTGGTCAGCGAGGGCGAAAACTAAGAACCAGGCCAGCGCGAAATCGAAAAGGGATCTACGCGTCATGTGCCGAAGAAATCCTTCCTGTTCTCCCGGTGAACTGGTGGTGAGGGAGTGGTGTTTTCCACGAAGCGTTTTTAGCGTGCTGGGGATGTCCTCTCGCCGTGCTCGAGCAGTCTGGCCACCTGACCAGGGATTGGCTGTTCCGGCGAAGGAGGCACTGCGACTCCCGGGCCGGGCAGCTGGAGCGCCAGGCTACTGCCGCGGCGAAATGCCTCTCCAGGCTTCGGGAGCAAATCTACTTTCAAAAGATGAAGAAGCGATGAAGAAAACACCAGAGTTCTGGTGGGGCCGCCGCAGCGACTGGACAGAGGTGATGCCCAACACCCGCCTGTCTACCGGTGCAGTAGCCATTCCTTGACATTTGCGCGTTTTTTGTCTAAAATACGTCGTGCTTTACAGGATGGCCGGAAGTTTCCCAAAGGAAGGTAACCGGGAGGTTGAATGACACGCTTTGCAAAGGGAAGTGCGACACTGCTTTTGGCGCTGATTCTTCCTGTCGCACCGTTGTTCGCGCAGGTGGACAAGAAGGCCCTCTTCGAGCCAGCGGTGAAGGCGATTGCTGAGGCGAAGGCCGATCAAGCTGAATTGCTTGCACCGCGTCTGCTGGAGGAAGCGGAGAAGAAGCTGAAACGCGCCGAAAAAGCTTACCAGGAGAACCGGAAAATCTCCGACGTTCAGAAACGAGTGAAGGAAGCCGCTGAGGCGGCGCGCCACGCTCGCGAAGTGGCGCTGATGGGCAAGGTTGCGTTCAAAACGCTCCTGCCTGCTCGCGAGGCGGCTGCGAAAGCCAGGGCTGCCGAACTTGCTCCTGAACTCTACAAGGACGCGGAGAAACTGTTCAACGATGCGGTAAAAGCGCTCCAGTACGGCGACCTTGAAGAGGCGAAAGCGCGGGGTGAGCGGGCCGAGGCGAAGTACCGCGAAGCCGAGCTGGTGGCAATCAAAGCTGCTTTGCTTGGAAAGGCGCGCGGACTGCGCCGCGACGCGCTCGAGGCGAAGGCTGACAAACTCGCGCCGGTAACCTTTGGCAAGGCGGAATCGTACCTGGCGGAGGCGGAAAATCTGCTCGACAAGGACCGTTACGCCGCGGAGCGCGCCTCGGAACTCGCCAGTCGAGCGGAGTACGAGTACCGCCACGCCATTTACCTGGCAGGCCAGATTCGCGAAGCTGCCAAGGAACCCGCGCTGATTGAACGCGGTTTTCTCAACTACGAGACCAACCTGGCTCGAATCGGTGCCGAGCTTTCGGTGCCGCTGGCGTTCGATCAGGACGTGGAAGAACCAACCCGGCGGATCATCGAAGCCATTCGGACGATTCAGCAGGAAGACGAGAAGTTGCAGAAGAGTCTGGCCGAGCGCGAGCAGACGATCGCTGACCTGCGCCGGCAAATCAAAGATTGCGAGCGGCAGCACGCCAGCCTGGAGGAGCAGCTTCGCGAGCGCAACCGGGAGCTGGAGGCGAGGCGAATTCGGGAAGCCAAAATCAAGAAAATCAAGGAGCTTTTCTCGCCGGATGAGGCAGAAGTACTCATGGTTGGCGACAACCTGGTGATTCGTCTGGTCGGACTCAGCTTCCCCGTGGGGAAGGCTGTGATTGCCCCCAAGTATTTCGAGCTGCTGGCCAAGTTGCAGCAGGCCATCCGCGAGTTCCCCGATGCGCACATCACCGTGGAAGGGCACACGGATTCGCAAGGCGACGAAAAGACAAACCAGCGTCTGTCGTTTGAACGTGCCAACGCGGTGCGGCAGTACCTCCTGGCCAACATGGGTTTGCCCGAGGACCGCGTAAGTGCCATCGGCTACGGTGAGTCGAGGCCGATTGCCTCAAATGAGACCAAAGAGGGCAGGGCCAAGAACCGCAGGATCGACGTGGTCTTGACCATGCCGTAGAGAAATGTCGGCTGCCGCCCTGAACCTGGGCAGTGAATTCGCGTAAAGCACACACCCGCGACTTTTCGATGAGCGAAGGATTGTCCAAAAGACGCTTGCTTCTGCACGTCTGTTGCGCTCCGGACGCCACAGTGGGGTTCGAGCGTCTCGGCCCGGAGTACGATCTGACGGCGTTTTTCTACAATCCGAACATCCACCCCAAGGCCGAGTACGAGCTGCGGAAATCGGAGCTCGAACGATTGTGCCAGGAAATGGGGGTGCCGTACGTTTCCGCTCCCTACGATCCAGAGCGCTGGTTTGCGCTGACGCGGGGGCTGGAGTGGGAACCGGAGAAGGGACGACGGTGTGACATCTGCTTCCGGATGCGGCTTGAGGCCACGGCGCAGAAGGCGGTGGAACTGGGCATCGACCTGATTGCGGCAGTGCTCACCGTGAGCCCCCACAAGCTGGCTGAGCGGATCAACGCCATCGGAGCTGAGGTGGCAGGGAAGTACGGGATCGAGTATCTGCCGACAAATCTGAAGAAAAAGGACGGCTTCAAGCGTTCGGTAGAACTGAGTAAACAGTTCAAGCTTTACCGGCAGGATTACTGCGGTTGCATTTACAGCAAGCGGGACCGGGAACGTCAGAAACTCTTGAAAGCCCTGCGTGAGCAGAGACAAACTGTTTCGGTGGCGCGATGAAAAAAGAGGCGATGTTTTACGACAAGCTCGGCGAGGGCAAGGTAAAGTGTCGCCTTTGTCCCCACGACTGCGTGCTGAAGGACGGCCAGGTAGGCATTTGTGGTGTGCGGCAGAACGTGGGAGGGACGCTGTACACGCTTGTGTACGGCAAAGCGATCGCCGTTCACGTGGATCCGATCGAGAAAAAGCCGCTTTTTCACGTGTACCCCGGCACGCGTTCGTTCTCGCTGGCGACGGTGGGCTGCAATTTTCGCTGCAAGTTCTGCCAGAATGCCGACATTTCCATGGTTCGGCTCCGGCACGGCGAAGAGGCCCCGGGGCAGGATTTCCCGCCCGAAGAGGTTGTGCGACTGGCCGTCCGCTACGACTGCAAGACGATCGCGTACACGTACACAGAGCCGACGATTTTCTACGAGTACGCGTACGACACGGCTACGCTCGCTGTAAAGCACGACATCCTGAACGTTTTTGTGACCAACGGGTTCATCTCGCAGGATGCCCTGCGCCACATTTCGCCGGTGCTGCACGCCGTGAACGTGGACCTGAAGGGCTGGAGTGAGACGTACTACCGGAAAATCGTGGGTGGGCGCCTGCAGCCGATCCTGGACAATCTCAAGCTGATGAAAAAGCTCGGAATCTGGGTCGAGGTGACCACGCTCTGCGTCCCCGGCTACGTGGACACGGACGAACAGTTCCGCAGCATCGCTCGCTTCATTCGCGACGAGCTTGGCCCGGAAACACCCTGGCACGTGAGCCGCTTTTACCCGCACTACCAGATGACGGATGTTCCGCCGACTCCTGTCGCAGTGCTCAAGCGGGCACGGGAAATCGGACTGGAAGAAGGTCTGCGCTACGTGTACAGCGGCAATGTGCCTGGCGACGAAGGGGAACACACGTACTGCTACCAGTGTG
>JAADFT010000172.1 GCA_013152765.1 Calditrichota bacterium
TTCCCTGACGTACACCGTTTCGAGCTTCACCACGTTCTGGAGTGCATGGGCGGCACGAGCACCGTTGTTCAGGACGTGTCGGCCACGTCGCGGTCGCTGCGCGAAGCCCGCCAGGCTTTCGAAAAGCGCTTCATTGAGCAGCGACTGATGGCGAACCAGTGGCGCATCGTCCAGACCGCGAAAGAGCTGGGCATCCAGCGCAGTCACCTGTGGAAGAAAATGAAGCAATACGGCATCGAGGTGCCCCGTGACGTGGAGCTCGAACACTGAGTTAGTCCAGTTCGGCAGCAGTTTAACGCGAGTTTGAAGCGATCCCGGGCTCGACGCCGAAGTTGCGCGGAACGTGGCAGCCGTTCCCGCGTCTCGACCGCGCGATCATTTTGGCCCCTGTGGTCTCCGAGCAGAGCTCGCGCGTTCTTCTCGCCGCGTCAGACCTAAGACAGGTGCACCACCTGTGCCTCTCGTTGGCTTTGGCTCCACTTCCCCCACAGGGGACTTCTCCGCCCCCTTTACACTGAAGCCACGTGGACGATGTTTCCCACGACTGCTCGCAACCAGTAGCACTCCGCTCCACCAACTTTGCCCCCCAGGTTGTCCCGGAGCACAGGCAGCAGCGTCCCCAATTCCGCTGTGAGGATTCTCCCCAGCATTTCCCGAAGAGCCAGAGGTCGGAAGAGATTCAGTTCACAAACCGGGCTCCTGGCCGGGCGGCCAATTTCCGTTTGGAATCAGGGCCTAATTTTGTTAAATTTGAGCGGTTTGAACCATGGAGGTGGGCATGTCAGGGCATTCAAAATGGGCGCAAATTAAGCGCAAGAAGGCCAAGACCGACGCAGAGCGGGGCAAGATCTTCACGAAGCTGATCCGCGAAATCACCGTGGCTGCGCGGCAGGGCGGAGGCGACGAAGAAGCGAATCCGCGTTTGAGGGCGGCAATCGCGGCGGCGAAAGCGGCCAACATGCCGGCGGCCAACATCGAAAAGGCCATCAAACGCGGGACGGGCGAACTGCCCGGCGTCGTCTACGAAGAGGTAACGTACGAAGGCTACGGTCCTGGCGGTGTGGCCCTGTTGATCCAGGTGCTCACCGACAACCGCAACCGCGCAGTGGCGGAGATCCGCCACATCTTGAGCCGCCACAACGGCAGTCTCGGCGAGCAGGGGTCGGTGGCGTGGATGTTCGAACGGCGCGGCGTTGTCACGGTGAAACAGGAAGGGCTGACCGAGGACGATTTGATGGAAATCGTCCTGGACGCGGGCGCGGAAGACATCCAGAGCAGCGACGAGACCTTCGAGATCCTGTGTGCTCCGGAAGACCTGGAGGCGATCAAGCAGGCCCTGGAAGGCGCCGGGGTGAGCTACGAAAACGCGGAAGTCACGATGTACCCGAAATCCACCGTCCGCGTGGAAGGTAAGGAAGCCAGGCAGGTCCTCGCTTTGCTGGAAGCTCTGGAAGAGCACGACGACGTCCAGAACGTGTACGCCAACTTCGACATGGACGAGGACGTGCTCGAAGCTGTCGAGTCGGAGTAGGGCTTTGCCAGACCATCCCGGGGCGTTTCGCGTTCTCGCCATCGATCCGGGCACTGCAGTCGCCGGCTACGCCGTTCTGGACTGGCGCAGCGGACAGGTTGAAGTTCTCAGTGCTGGCGTGATTCGCTTGAAGCCACGCCAACCTCTTTCGGAGCGGCTGGTTGTGCTCCACGACCGCGTGGACGAGCTCATCCGGACCTACCACCCGGGAACCCTGGCCATCGAAGACGTTTTCTTCGCTCGGAACGCGCGCAGCGTCCTGAAACTCGGCGAGGCACGCGGCGTCGTGATTGTTGCCGCAGCCAGGCAAGGCTTAGAGATTGCGCAGTACTCCCCGGCCGAGGTCAAACAGGCCATTGTAGGCCACGGCGCGGCGTCGAAAGAGCAGGTCCAGCGGATGGTCGCGACGCTCCTCGGCCTCAGCGACATTCCAAAACCGAATGACGTGGCAGATGCCCTGGCGATTGCCCTGTGTCACTGTCACCGTTTCACTGCGGCAAGGGCCCAGGCCCGTGGGTGAGCTGAAGTCTTGCCGAGCAGGTTTACGCGCCAATGGGGCGGCCCTCTGGGCTTCGAAGTCGAGTCTCTGAGCCCCACTGTCGTGGAGAAGAATCAACCGCTCGCTGCTGTAGCCGAGTCAGAACGGGCGGATTTGCCTTTCGACGGGGTTCACGTTTCGCAGAGGAAGGCGGTTCGAAAACGCAGGCAGCGTGAACCGCTGCTTCGATCAATCGCAACAGGAAGAAACAAGAGTGATTGCACGACTTCGCGGTTTGGTTGTACAGCGGTCTCTGCAGTCTGTGGTTCTGGATGTTGGTGGGGTAGGGTTTGAACTGGCTGTCCCGCTTTCTACGTCAGAAAAAGTGGAGGAGGGGAAAGAGGCTGAGCTTCTGACTCACCTTCACGTCCGCGAAGACGCGCTTCAGCTCTACGGATTCCGCACGGCAGAGGAAAAAGAGCTGTTCCTTCAGCTAATCGGCGTGTCCGGAATTGGCCCCAAGATTGCCCTCAACCTGCTCTCCGCCAAAGGTGTTTCCACGCTTCGCGAAGCAATTGCCAACGGTGACGTCGGTGTGCTGACGAGCATCACGGGCGTTGGGCGCAAAATGGCGGAGCGCATCATCGTGGACCTGCGCGAGAAGATGGGTAAGCCTCGCGCGGCCCAGGTTGGCGTGCCCGGGCTGGCGGGCACCGCGGCTCTGGAACGACACGAGGAAGCTGTACTGGCGCTGGTTTCCCTTGGTTTCCAGCGGCAAACGGCAGAGAAGGCCGTGCACGCCGCTGAAAAGAGCCTGGGGACCGAAGCCAACGTGGAAGAAGTTGTGCGTGAAGCTCTGAAACGAGTTTAGTGAGCGTCGGCGTGGACATTTCGGATCGCCCCACAAATCCCGACCTGCTGACAGGCGAAAGCGACTTCGACCGCACCTTGCGGCCGTTGCGTTTCGACGACTTCGTCGGGCAACAGGCGATCAAGGAGAATCTCAAGGTTTTCATCGCTGCCGCGCTGGAACGGGGCGAACCGCTGGACCACGTGCTGTTTTACGGCCCCCCGGGGCTGGGAAAGACCACGCTGGCCATGATCATCGCCCGCGAGCTCGGCGTGAACATTCGCACGACCTCTGGGCCTGCGCTGGAGCGGCCTGGTGACTTAGCCGGAATCCTGACGAACCTCAACGACCGGGACGTGCTCTTCATCGACGAAATCCACCGCCTGAACAAGACGGTGGAAGAGTACCTTTACCCGGCCATGGAGGATTTCAAGCTGGACATCGTGATCGACCGCGGCGCCAACGCGCGGTCGATCCAGCTTCAACTGCCGCGTTTTACGCTGATCGGCGCAACTACGCGCGCGGGCCTGCTGACTTCGCCCCTGCGTGCGCGTTTCGGCGTGGTGAACCGTCTCGACTACTACACGCCTGAGGATCTGCTGCGGATTGTCCTGCGCTCCGCGCGTTTGCTGAACGTGGAGATTACCGAAGAAGCGGCCCTGGAAATTGCACGCCGCTCCCGCGGAACGCCGCGGATTGCCAACCGGCTCCTGCGGCGCATTCGCGATTTTGCTCAGGTGGACGCAGACGGCGTGATCACGATCGACGTGGCTTTACGCAGCCTCGACCGCCTGGATGTCGATTCCCGCGGCCTGGACGACATGGACAAGCGGATTCTCAGAGCGTTAATCGAGAAGTTCAACGGAGGGCCGGTGGGCATCAACACGCTGGCCACGGCGATTGGTGAAGAAAGTGGTACGCTGGAAGAGGTGTACGAGCCTTACCTGATCCAGCAGGGCTTCTTGACACGCACACCGCGGGGACGCGTGGCCACGGAGCTCGCGTACGAACATTTCGGCCTGGTGAAGCGGGTTCAGCCCTGGCAGAGAAGTTTGTTCGAGTAGGCACGGGAATGATTCGACCGTCCACCTGAGGACGGTCCTGTGAATTAGCGCGGCACAGTTTGCCCGAGACTTTGGGAAGCTTGCCGCAGGTGGGTTGCAGACCAGTTGGGCTTCGAGGTGCGCTGTTAAGAGCGACGAAAGGAGTGGGCCGATGAAACTCTCTGATTTTAAGTTCAATCTCCCAGAGAAGCTGATTGCTCAATACCCCACTGAACCGCGCGACCGCTGTCGCCTGATGGTGCTGCACAGAGACACCCAGAAAATCGAGGAGCGGATTTTCAGAGACATCGCCGAGTACCTGGAGGAAGGCGATTCGCTTGTCGTCAACGAAACCAAAGTGTTTCCGGCCCGGTTGATCGGCACGAAGGACAAGACCGACGCCGAAGTGGAGATTTTCCTGCTTCGTGAGCTGGAGAAGGACCTCTGGGAGGTGCTGGTGAAGCCCGCGCGTAAGGTGCGGGTTGGCAACAAGCTTTCCGTGGGCGGTGAGCTCACGTGCGACGTCATCGACAACACCGTCAGCGGTGGGCGCGTGGTGCGCTTCCACTACGACGGCGATTTCTACGAAATCGTTGAGCGGCTTGGCAAAACACCGCTGCCGCCGTACATCGAACGCGAAGCCGAGGACAAAGACCGCGACTGGTACCAGACGGTGTACGCCCGCGTGCGCGGAGCCGTTGCCGCGCCGACCGCCGGGCTCCATTTCAGCAAGGAGCTCCTGGACGAGCTGCAGGGTAAAGGCGTTAAGCTTGTTCGGACGCTTCTGCACGTGGGCTTGGGGACATTCAGGCCCGTGATGGTGGAGGACCTTAGCCGCCACAAAATGGACTCGGAGTACTACGAGATTTCGGAAGAAGCGGCGGAGGCGATCAACGAGTCCAAGCGCACCGGCAAGAAGGTGGTGGCCGTCGGCACAAGTGTGGTCCGCACCCTGGAGACCTCGGTGACCTCTGAGGGTTGGGTGAAGCCCGGCCGTGGCTGGACGGACAAGTTCATCTACCCGCCTTACGACTTCAAGGTGGTGAACGCCCTTGTGACCAACTTTCATCTGCCTGCGTCCACACTGCTCATGATGGTGTGCGCGTTCGGCGGCTACGATTTCGTGATGAAGGCCTACCGGAAGGCCATTCGCGAAAAGTACCGCTTTTTCAGCTACGGCGACGCCATGCTCATCCTGTAACCGGTGAAGGAGGCTGGACTGGGACGCGTAGCCGCCATCATCGCTGCCGGGGGGAAAGGCGTTCGGGCGGGAACGCCGATCAACAAGCAGTTTGTGGAAATCGCTGGCAAGCCAATCCTGGCGCACACGCTGGACGTGTTTCAGACGTGCGAAGTGGTTGACGAGGTGCTGGTTGTCGCGCCTGCGGATTGGCTCTTCTTCGTTGCCGAACAAATTGTCGACCGTTTCGGCTTCAGCAAGGTAAGGCGCGTTGTTGAAGGTGGGGCCGAGCGCCAGGATTCAGTTTACGAGGGACTGAGCCGCCTGGACGAAGATGTCGACGTCGTGTTGATCCACGACGCCGCCAGGCCGTTTGTCACGGAGCAGGAAATTCGCCGCGTGACAGAAGCTGCACAACGCGTGGGCGCAGCCATTTGCGCGGTAAGGCCCCGCGACACGGTAAAACGCGGTCCAGCGGACGAGGTAGAAACAACCCTGCCACGGAACGAGCTCTGGCTGGTGCAAACGCCGCAGGGGTTCCAGCGGCAGCTCATC
>JAADFT010000173.1 GCA_013152765.1 Calditrichota bacterium
CCGTACACGGAGGGATCTCCGAGCGGCTCGCCAACCACGGGCAGAATGCCTTTCCCTTCTTTTCCCGTGCTCTCGGCAATCAGCTGTTCCAACCAGTCACCAAAACTGGCGATTCCCGCCGGGAGAACAAAGGTGAGCTTGTCGCGACCGAGCAGGGCAAGCTGCCCCATCACCACACCGAGTCGCGCAGCCGGATTCTCCGCAGCCGGAACAGACGGTGCGGAATCGGCCATCGCCTGGCGAGCGCGGTCCAACAGACCCTCGAGGTCGACACCAACCAGCGCCGCAGGGACAAGACCAAAGTACGAGAGAGCGGAGTAGCGCCCACCGATGTTGGGATTGTTCAGAAAAACGCGCCGAAAGCCGTACTTCTCGGCGGTGGCAACCAGCGGCGACCCGGGGTCCGTGATGGCCACGAAGTGCTGCCCAGCCTTGTCGCGACCGAGCGCCTCAGTCACCCAGGTGTAAAAGAACTTGAAAAAAGAAAGCGTTTCGACGGTTGTTCCGGACTTGGTCGAAACCAGAAACAGCGTCCTTTGCGGATCGAGTCTTTCCGCCCAGGCTTTCACAGCCCCGGGGTCCGTGCTGTCGAGGACGGCCAGGTCCAGGTGATCCGGAGCCACGCCGAACACTTTCCGGAAAACCTCGGGGGCAAGGCTCGAGCCGCCCATGCCAAGTAGCAAGACGTGGGTGTAGCCAGCCTCGCGGACCTCATCGACGAACGCCCGCAGCTCGTCCAGCTTCGGCTGCATTTCGTCCACGATTTCGAGCCAGCCGAGCCGGTTGGTGATTTCCGTTGGCTCCGGCTTCCAGACGGTGTGGTCGTGCCGCCAGATGCGCTCCACAACGCGGTTGGTTTGCAGATCGCTAAGAGCCCTGTCCACGGCTTCGGCGTAAGCGCCCAGGTCCTTGAGCACCACTTTTTCGCTCATTCTCAACTCCTTTCACACGCTCCAATCCACGTCCAGCCTGACCTGACTCCCCAGAAAACCCGCAGTTCGAGAGTCAGCTTGCGGCGGGTTGCACTTGCGGCCGCGGCCTGCCTCGCACACCCGGTGCTGCTCCGTCTCACCTGGTGTTTTTTCCTGGCGGGGAGGCAACGCCCTCTCCGTGAGAGGGGGTACGAACGTCCGGAAAATCACTCCCCACTGATGAGCTCTACGATCCACTGTGTCGGATCCGGCCAGCGGTAGGGCAGACCAATTTGCTCGAAAACGTTTTTGGGAATCCCAATGTCGACCAGGTAAAGCAACCCCGGCTGCTCACGCAGTCCGGTTTTCGGCAAAGCAAGCGTAACGGTGTGCGTTGGCACAACAGCCTGCCCGCAGGTTTCTCCAGTCGTCGCGTCCACTCCCGAGGGGACATCCAGACACACCACAGGTCCTTCGAAACGATTTGCCAGCGAAATCAGTTCGGCAGCAGGTCCTCCTGGTGGGCCAGAAAGACCGTAGCCGATCAACGCATCCACCACAACCGACACACGCTCAAGAGCACAATCCCTGGCTGTGTCCAAAGGAGCCAGCCCGTCGCGGCGCAGAATCTCGAATTGCAGCCGGGTTGCTTCGCTCAAACTTTCAGTAGAAGCGGCCAGCGTCACCTCCACGTGTACACCGTGATTGCGCAGGTGGCGCGCCGCGCACAGTCCACCACCGCCGTTGCCACCCTTCCCGGCCAGGACCAGCACCGCTCCGTCTGCCGCTTCCCGGAGCGCCAGCACCACAGAAGCCAGAGCGCGACCCGCGTTCTCCATCATCTGGAGCAAGCTGAGCCCGAACTCGCTGATCGCGAGCTGGTCCACCTGGCGCATCTGGTCCGCCGTAACGGCGGGAACACGGACACCGCTGTGAGTCAAAAAATGCACTGGCAGGTCCTCTGGCACGCGCGCCGTTCAGGAGCCAAACCTTCTTGGCCACCCTCGCACCGGGAATCCGGACGCGACAGCGCATTCAAGACCGACACACTCAGCCGATCCAAAGCTGAGCGCCTACGCGCCGAAAACCAGCTTCCATTCGACCGGCTCTTTTTTCCCTTGCAGCAACACCTTGACGACGTTTCCAGTCTGCGTGTGGTAAAGGACTTTGGTGTTTGCCGTCACTTCGCTCAGCTTCTTGCCGCCGGGCACGTAGACGAAAAGAGCGTACGGAACGCCCTCTACGGTTTGAGATCTGCCGGTGAGGGTTGCCGTGGCGTCATCCCAGCTCACGGACTTCACGCTGTAGGCTCCAGAAATGTGCCGGGAGGTCGCGATCACCTGCGGTGTCGGCCCCACTGGCCGGATCACAAGGGCACGGACGCCGTGCACGGGAATTTCCACACTCAGGGAATCGGTGAAAATGCCCAAGAACTTCTGTTGCCAGAAATCGAACACCAAGCGAGGCGCACGGTCGAGGCCGAAGTCACGCGCAAAAGCGACGGTCTTCATCACGGGCTGGTCCGACCAGTTGTACACGGCCACCACGTCGTAGGCGCCTGTGGCCGCGTTCACTTTCAAATCCAGTGCTTTCGGGAAACTCTTCGGTTTGGGACAGCAAACCGGGTCCGTACGAAACGGGAACAGGTCCACCGCGTGGATCGGCATTGTGGGCATGGTTTTCTTGTACAGTTCCATCCGCTCGTCGGGCAGTTCGGCCATGAAATCGCTGATCATGTACGTCTGCCCAGAGAGGGCGATCGTCGTCACGATCGTCCTGGCTTCTTCCATGGTCAGCGGGGGTCTGACCATCACAACGTCTGGATCTGACCACCAGCAAATGCCGTTCAGGTAGTTAGCCCCGAAAAGCGAGTTGAAGAACGTTTGCATCGACATGGAGTTGCGGTTGCCTTTGCCCTTCTCGGGAGCCCAGCGGGCGTAGTCGTCGCCACCCACGCGCGAACCATCATAGTAGCCGAAGCCAACGCCCACCTCGTGCATGGCGCACCCGTTAATGTAATTCGTCGGGCCCATGATTTCGCGGATGGCCTTCTGAACGCGACGGTACACGACGCGGCTGTCCAGCGTCGAGTCGAAGGCATTGGCCCGGTTCTTCTCGTAGTAGTCCATCCACGTACCCCAACCCGCGTCCTTCAGGTAACGCATGCCCCATTCGTCCACCAGGGTGTGGAAAAGCGGTTTGAGGTGCTTCTCAAGGACAGCCGGGTTGGTGTAGTCGAGCCGGACAACGGTGGTGTCCGCCGTGCAGCAGGCACCAGAAAGGTGCCCGTTCTTGTCGCGGAGGAAGAAGTTTTCCGGGTACTTGTCGGCCATGGCTGGTTTGGCGTAGTTGGCGCCGTAGGCATTGACCCACAGGCCCGGCTTCAGGCCTTTGTTCGAAATGTACTGAAAGAGCCATTTGCCGCCGCGCGGGAACAGGTCCTTGTTCCACTCCAGCCAGTTGGCATCTTTGCCGCGTGTGTAGCACGCGTCGAGCTGGACGTACTCCAGACCGTAGGGCTTGAGCTCACGGGCGAGCACGTCCGTTTCCTTCACCATGTCCTTCTCGTTCGCGTTCATGTAGTAGCAGTACCAGCTACACCAACCCGTGGGGGCACGTTTGAAGCGTCCCGGGTAAGGGACGTAGACGGGTTTGAACTTGGTCTTCTGGTAGTGGGCAATGCCAACCACGTCGGTGTAGTAGTGCCGCAAAAGCGAGATTTCCGGAGCCTCCGACGACACACTGATTTGCACAAGCATCTCGTCAGGCTGGGCCGGATTGCGACGCAGTCGCGACGACTCCGGGAAGCGAATCATGATGTCAGTCTGGCGGTCGAAGAGATGGTGAATGTCCGCAGCCGAGATCGGCCCGAGCGCCGTGTAGATGACGCCGTTGTCCTGGCTACGAACGCGGGCCGGAATTCGCTGCTCCGACGCCGGTGCAACGCCGACAAGCAGGGCACTTGAGGCGGGTGTGCGGAAATCCACCGCGGAATCCGACACGGTGATCGTCCACGTCGTCTTTACGGGAGTGTCGGTTTGGATTTCCAATGCCGCTCCACTGCGCTTCACGTGCCAACCCCGGAGGGTGTCCACAACGCCTGTGGAGTCGTTGCGAAGGGCAAAACGGACGTCGCTCAGAACAACCCCGAGGTCTGCGTTCTTAACCGTTAGTGAGGCTTTACGGGCGTTCGGCACAACAGTCCACCCTTTGTTGCTGAGTTGTTTGGCACACCCTGCGAGCAGCCAAACCGCAGCAAGGACGAGCATTCCCCCGACAACGGTTCTGAAAATCCCGGATTTGCTCACGACGGACTCCTTTCTAAATCTTGTTCCCACAGGTGCGTTCAAGCGAGGCTTGTGGACACAATTTAGCGAAATCGTCGAAGGAAATCCAGCGAGACATGAGTGGTTGGTTCCCCCTTGTCCCAAAACAAGCAGAATGCGCCTGAAACGCTGGGGCTCAGCGGTTGAAGCTCCTCAGGAACAAACGTGGTCCGTGACTGTGCACTACAGATCCAGAACGTTCCCTAACAGACCCGAAAATGTTACCCGGAGGTTCACACCGTCGACAACAGAACCGAATTCACCCCGTTTCAAACGCACCCGTCTCGAACCTGCGGACACTCCTCGTCAGGTTCACCCTGTTCCAGCTGGATCGTGGTGTGCTGAATGCCAAAACGGTGACGCAGTTCGTCCGCCACCTCGTTCAGAAAGTGGTCGCCACCGCCATCGGGCTTCACCAGGTGGGCCGTCAGCGCCACCTCTGTGGTACTCATGGCCCAGATGTGCAGGTCGTGGACATCCTGGACACCTGGCAGGCTCTTCAAGAACTGGCTCACGGCCACCGGGTCCACATTCCGCGGCACAGAGTCGATCAGCAGGTCCACGGAGTCACGCAAGAGTCCCCAGGTGCCGATCACGATGATGACCACGATCGCCAGACTGATGGCCGGATCCAGCCAGGACCAGCCCGTCAGAGTAACCAGCAGTCCGGCCAGAACAACACCCAGAGACACACCGGCGTCGGCGGCCATGTGGAGGTAGGCTCCCTTGATGTTCAGGTCGCGATGGCGGCCTGACACAAACATGAGGGCTGTTGCGGTGTTGATGAGCACGCCAATTCCGGCAACCAGCATGATTGTTCCGCCTGGCACCTCGACCGGGTGACCGAAGCGCCGCACGGCCTCCCACGCCACGCCACCCATGGCCACAAGCAGGATGACCGCGTTCAGCAGGGAAGCCAGGATGGTAGCCCGCCGAAAACCGTAGGTTCGGCGCAGCGTCGGCTTGCGAAGGGTAAGCCTGCTGGCGCCCCAGGCGAGCAAAAGCCCGAGGACGTCGCTCAAATTGTGTCCGGCGTCGGCGACGAGGGCCAGAGAACCGACCAGGAGTCCCAGCACAAGCTCGACCGTGGCGAAGCCGACGTTCAGCGCCACCCCGATGGCGAACTGTTTCTGGTACGCCGCCCCCTGCGGGACCTCCACATGCCCGTGCGCGTGTCCGTGGTTGTGGCTCACGGTTCTTTGTCTCCGGTCTTTTTCCTGGACCTCTGCACCCGTTTTCGGGCGCTTACAGAATGTGCAAACACCCTGCCGAGAAGAACACCGCCCGGGCATCAAATGCCCGGGCTACGTGGCAAACCGCCCCTGAAGGGGCTTCTTCTCGGCTCTCTGCCGGTCCCCGCGCCAAGCCTCGCTCACGAGGCAACTCCCCAACCAAGCCC
>JAADFT010000174.1 GCA_013152765.1 Calditrichota bacterium
GCCTGTCCTACAAAGAAATTGCTGACGTGATGGGGACCTCGGTTTCCTCGGTTGAAGCGAGGTTGCACCGCGCAAAAGTGGCCCTGGCGAAAAAGCTGGCGGATCTGCTGGAGCTCGGCGAAGATCGCGGCGCGGCGAGTGGAGAGTACCGTACTGGCCAGGGCCATGCCGAGCAGGAAAGCGAGGGCGTGCGTCGAAGCTGAGGAACTTGGGTAGCTGAAACCTCTGCATTTCAGGTGCGCAAGTTTTGGCCTGTTGGCGTGTATGTACAGGCGAAACCAGGTGAAAGGAAAATGAACTGCAAGAAAACGCAAAAACTTCTCGTTGAAGAGCTGGAAAGGCCGCTGGACGAGCGGGAACGACGACTCCTGCGGGAACACCTCGCGGCGTGCTCTGAGTGCCGGCGGGTAGCCGAAGGGTTGCGTGTGGCAGAAGAACTGCTGGACGAGTGGAGCGTTCCTGAGCCGGACGAAAACCTGCCCCTGCTGGTGATGAAGCGCGTAACGGCAGAGGCCGAGGAGTCACGAGCCAGAGTTCCCGGTTGGGGTCTGGGCTGGTTGCACAGGGCGCTTGTCCCGATGATTGTGGCGGCTGGTCTGCTTCTCGGTTTTCTGCTCGGCAGTCAGCTGGAGCGCGTAGCCAGTCCAGGGCATGCGTCGTTAGCTACCCGAACGCAAGAGCTCGAATTTTTCTCCGATCCGCAGAGCGGTTCTCTGACCGAAGCTTTTGAGGCCGTGACGCTGGTGAGCACAGGGAGGTGAGGATGCGGCAGAAATGGTTACTGTACGCCCTGCTGTTTTCCGTGGCCATCAACGTCGCGGCCGTTGGAACGCTGGTGTACTACTGGGTTGGTCCACACGGGAGGACGCTCGTCGGGCCTCGCAAACCGCACCGCGGTGGTCTCGAGGAAGCACTCGGGCTCACTTCCACTCAAAAAACGACGCTGGATTCGCTGCGTGCCCGGTATTTTCGGCAGCTCAGGCCCTTGCGCCGGCAGTTGCACCAGGAGCGCAGATTGCTCTCTGAGCTGATGGACAAGGAAACGGTCGACTCTCTGGCTCTCAGGTCACACGTTCAAAAGATCGCGGAATTGCAGGCCCAAATGGAGCTGCTCACGGTCAAACACATCCGCGAGATGTCACGAGTGATGACACCGGAACAAAGGGAGAAATTCCACAAGCTGCTGCGAGAAAGGATGTGGCGCCATCATCCGAAGCGGTAGGGGGTAGTCGCAACAAGGAAGAAAGGAAACAAACCAAAGGAGGTAAACGATGAGAAGGAACGTCGCTGTTGCAGTTCTCGTGAGTTTGTTGCTGGTTACCTCGGGAGTCGTTCTGGCTCAGCCAGGCATGCCGAAAGGCCCTGAAATGGGCCGGGTGTGGGCGCAGCTCAATCTGACTGACGAGCAGCGTAAGCAAATCCAGGAACTCCGCCTGAAGCTTGCGAAGGAAACGTTGCCGTTGCGGAACGAGCTGGGCGTGAAGCGACTGGAGCTGAAGGAACTCATGATGGCCGACAAACCCAATCTCAAGGCCATCGAGGGTAAGATCGACGAAATCAAGAAGCTGGAAGCTTCCCTGCAGAAAAAGCGGGTGGAGAACAGGCTGGCTGTGCGCAGCATCCTGACGCCGGAGCAGCAGGAGAAACTGGCCAAGCTGCGCAGGATGGGCCGGATGATGCATCACGGCAAAAAGGGCATGCGCCGTCCTGGCTGCATGCACGGACGCGGCATGATGCCTCACCATCCGATGCCCGGTCCAGGCCCAATGCCTCCCGAGAAACCGTAAGAAGAGTCGGCAGAACTCGAACGCGAAAGGCTCCGTAGACAGATCAGACCTGTCTGCGGAGCCTTTGTCGTCTCGAAAATGCGTCTTGCTTGCGTCAACAGGTTAGCGTCACTGTGCAGGCGCGCTGGTATTCGCTGCCGGAAAGCCTGGATCGCTCAGCGGGAAGCCTGCTGACGTGCAACCGTCACACCAGCACGGTCCCCGGCGAGCCGAGAGCGTTGCTACCTGGACGCAGAACTGCCAACTGCGTGAGTGGCGTGATCGTTCAGATCGACCACGGCTGCAAAGGTGAACTCGCAGGTCTGTAACGTAGAGGACGGAAGAAACAAACCTGCGAGTGACTTCTCCTACTGCTGTTCCTTCTGCTTCTGCTCCTGCTGCTTGTGCTCCTCCAACTGAATCTGGTGAATGCTCTTGTAGCCCGGCGGGGGCTCCGGCGCGCTGGTGTCGGGTTGTGCAACTCTTGTAGTCTCAGCCTGGGTTGCTACCTCGGTTTGAGCAGCAGGCTGCTTTGCTCCGGTCTCCTGCGCGGCCTCCTTTTTCTGGCAACCTGTGGCCACCAGAAGGGAAACCAGCACAAGGCCAAAGAGCACGTTGAACCACCGTGTTTTCATGTTGCACTCCTCGTGTTTGTCCTCAGTTTGTCTTCCATCACTTCAAGAGCGAGACGCGCTCGACGCGTCGCGTGTTCCCCGACCGCAGAACCACCAGGTAAACACCGGACGACACAGCGTGCCCTGCGTCATCTCGCGCATCCCAGCGGATCGTTTTGTTGACCGGCTGGGATGGGTACCCCTGCCAGAGGGTGCGGATGTGTCTGCCAAGGGCGTCGAATACCTCGAGCGTGGCTCGCTGGCCAGCAGGCACCTGGAAGCGAATCGCCACGCTCGAATTGAAAGGATTCGGGTAAGCTGGGTAGAGCGTGAGTTGGTGCGGCAGGTGTGACCGGCTGTGCTCGACCCCCGTTGCTTCTTCGACGTTGAAGAACCGGAAGACGCGAGCCATGACCGAGTCACGGGGCGCCTGTGGGTAAATGGTTTCGAACGGGATGCCCAGGTACACGAGTTTCCCGGGCGCCGTGCCATCTGGAAAAGTCCCTTCGAACTGAACACCCGCCACGTAGTCTGCGTTGTAGCGAAGGCACGCACGACTTCCACCCACAGGTCGAATCCCATCCGGGTAGGACACGCTGTAGATGCCGTGAGTGCCGTCGTCGTAGGCGAATGCCAGCCCGTCGAAAATGCTTCCCGCAACGCCCTCGACGGTCCAGTCGGCCACTTTGTCGCGCACGAACTCAGCCTTGAGGAAGTTGTGGTAAAACGAAATGTCGCTTGGGTTTCCTTTGGCCTCCAGATCCCAGCCGATCTCCGAGCCAGTGACGAATAACCTCCCACCGTTGCGGAGGTAGCGTTTCACCTGGCGCTGTTCCCGGTCGCTGAAGGTTTCGTCGGCCGTGCCCTCTTCGCCCAAAATCCAGTCGACGGCCGCGAACCTGCACAGATCCAGCAGGCTATCTTCCACGGCCTCATTTGACGTGCTCGAGAACGCCCATCCTGCTCTCCAGATGCTGCCGCCGTGCTGGATCACGAAGTCGCGGGTGTTGCCGCCTTCGCTCATGCGGTCAAATCCGTTCACAATCAAGACACGCGGAGCCACGCTGTCCGGCACGGCTGCCAGCACCTCCGTCGGCGCGCTTTCACCGTTGCCGTTGGCCGCCGTCAGCTTGAAGAAGTGAATTTTGCGCGGTTCCAGTGACCACAATTCCATCTCGGGGTTCGGAAAATCGCCAAGTAGCTCGAAGTTGTGACCATCCAGGCTGTGGTAGACCCTGTAGGACGTGGCTCCCGTAGAGGGACGGCACTCGATTCGGACAAGGCCGCCGTCCTGGGCTAACACGCGAAAGTGAGTTGGCTCGAGCGGTGGCGCTGAGCTGCCAAAATGTTCGGCGAGAGCGCCCCAGAGCTCAGGGCGCGAGCCATCGTAGCCGAGCGCCCAGATTCCCACGCCCTTCAGGTTTTTGTTGATGGCGAGCTCGTACTTTGCGCTCAGGCTCAGGCTGTCGTCGTACCAGCCCTGGTACCAGCCGCCCGAAACCTGCCACCGGTACCAGGGACACTTGGAAACCGAGTCACGCAATTTGCCGTACTTCTCAGCTTTGGGCTCGGCTTCGGAGTAGAAAGCTGCAGAACCGGAACCGCGTGTCGAGGCGCCCGGCGTACCGCTGACTGTGGGCCACTCGTAGCCGTAGTAGGGTAGACCGAGAATGATCTTGCTGCCGTCTCCTCCTGTGGCGCGCAGGTAGTCGTTCACCGTCCAGGTTACGTTGTACGTGCCCCAGCCTGCCAGGGGCGACACCGGCCCTGCGGAGCTGGAGTTTTTCCAGTGGTAGTCGTAGCCCATGATGAAAAGCCCGTCCGTGTAACGGGCCAGGCGGGCGTAGTCGAATGCGTTGCGCCAGTTCACGGCAGGCGTTGCCATCGTTACGTAAGAGCCGGGAATGTGCGCGTGGAAGGAGTCGGTGAGCGCCCGCATGAACGTGACCAGGTTGTTGCGTTGCGTACTGGGCACACCCTCAAAGTCGATGTTCACACCGTCGGCCGAGGCGTTCTCCACCTGCTGCAGGAGGTTCTTGATCAAACGCGTCCGGTACGAGGCGGAGGAGAGCAGCCTGCTAATCGCGTCGGAGTCGAAAAGGATGGCCACGAGGACAACCCGGACCCCGTTGGCGTGGGCACCGTTGATCAAATCACGATTTGGCCAGCCGTGGAGGTTCGCAATGTAGCCGGTGGACGTGACTTCGGCGCCGAAGTAGGCGATCGTGGTCAGCAAGCTGTAGTTGTAGTTCTGGTAGGCGGTGCCCATCCAGTACGGGTGGTAGCCGAAGATCTCACGGTCCGGTGCAGCACTACGCTTTCGAAGCGTTAACGGGATCACGTGATCCACCTGGGGCACTTCTGGCACGTAGTCCTTGTGCCGTTCCAGCTCCAGCTGATGAATGGAGGGGTGCCCTGGCTCCGGGCCCTGGGCTTTGAGCGCGAAACTTACCAGGAAGAAAAAGAGTCCTCCGAGCAGGATGGACGCGCTCTTGCTTGGTACGCGAAACGGATTCAGGTGCTTCAAAACAACCTCCCGAAAGTTTGAACTGCAGCTTTGCCTTGGGACTGTTACCACACTTGTTGCGCGGCCCCGCGGTCACGAGACCAACCTGAAAACGTGGGAACGCGGTCTGACTTCTCCAAGGAAATCAGGTTTTCGAAACAACCGAAAGAAACGCCTGGAGAAAAGGACCCAGCTGGGACAGCTTCTGGCATTCTGGCGCGAACCTGAAGATCAAGAACGCGCCTTCTGGAACAAGATGTTGGCGGCACCTCCAGGTGTTTTACGTGTCAGCTCATCTAAACGAAGTTTTTCAGGTAGCTGAATCAATCCTGCCACGTCAGAACTTCCTGGCTTTTTTCTGCGTGGAACCCGCTTCAGCGGGCGCCTTCTCGAAGTAGCCCGGGGATTTGATTCCCGGGCGGAAAAACTGTGTTACGCTTCTCACCTTGGTCAGCCAGGTCTGACGTAGTAGGGCCAACCTGACTCAGGCCTGTGAGCGCCGGGTGAAGTGGCTCACGACGAGCCCGGTTACGAACGTTACCGTCGTGCCAATCAGGACGTACCAGGGCCAGGCGACAGACGTGGTGCTCACCCAGAGCATTGCGGCCAGGCCGAGAACTATGCCGGTCAAGGCACCACGCTGATTGGCCTGTGGTACGAGCCTGCCCAGCAGAAATGCGCCCAGCAGTCCGCCGTACGTAAAGCTCGCGATTGTAAGCCCGACCTCGAGAACGT
>JAADFT010000175.1:0-3258 GCA_013152765.1 Calditrichota bacterium
AGCAAATACACAAGGCAAGTTCAGGTATCGGTCACTTCACGAGTCGGTCATATTCATCGTGGGTACCAATCCAAAACCACGTAACCGTGTCACCTCTCAGCAATCCTAATGCCCGATACCCCAAACCAACACGAACCGAATAGATTGGCTGCCCTTCCTTTACACGTTTGAAGAAAAGCCCCGGACATGTTGGATCATCTCTCCAGCGCTCAAAGGCTTTGCGTGCCCGTTTGCGGATCTCAGGTGGTAAAGCCCAGTAGTGCTTCCAGAAGGATTTGGTCGTCTGCGACTTCACTCCTGTTCGACAAATTTCCCGTTTTCATCGAACATCGGCAAGGCTTTCCCCTCCTCGATCTCTGCCTCCACTGCCGCCGCCAGAGCAGCCAACTTGTCACTCTCTGTGGCCGCAAATTGGCTATCCCACAGCGCTTCGTCTGCAGCTATTTCCTCGAACGTTTCTTCGGTTGGCAGTGGATGTGTCTTCAAAAACACCGCAAAGTGATAGAGCTGCACAGTACGTGCAAGCGGCATCTTCGACGCGATGTCAGCAATCGCCTTAACCAGATCTGCTTGTGTCTCGTGCTTTTTTGCTCTCACTTGCCTCACTCCTCTACAACCAACCTACTTCGCAAGCTTGAGACACATGAACTTGCTTTCCCACAACACCTAAACTGCCTGAGCCCCAAAAACGTTTTGCCCGGGGCGGGAAAAGCCCCGGGCAACAATCAACGATATTTCGATAGGGCATCCCACGCCTGCTGTGAGATTGCCGCGATTTTTGTGACTAAGGTTCAATCGTAGACTCAGACCCTAAGATCAAGATGCGGCGCATCGACCCGCTCCAGCCAGGTCGTGCGCAATCCCTTCCAAACTACATCAGAACTGCACGGACATCGTGACCCACTGGTTGCCGCTGAACCATTTGACGTCCCGGTAGGCGTAGTCGAAAAGAAGGGTCGTCCCGCCGGGGAGCTTGTACTTCAAACCAGCGCCAACCGAGAAACCGAAGATGTAGTTCGCCTTGTCCTCGGATGCAAAACCGTAACCACCGCGCAGGAAAATCATGTCGTTCAGTCCGTACTCGATACCGCCCTGCCATTCGTCGGAGGACGAATTGTGGTTACGGTACGAGAACAGTCCTGTGACCTGTTGCATGCTGCCGATCTTGTACGGGTAAGCCAGGCTGATCTCGAAATTGCTCGGCAGCTCAAAGGTCTGCGCCTGGAAGCGCATGTCGAGCTGCTCAGCTCCTGCCTCCGTGTGCGGCACAGAAACCGTGCGCTGCAGTTCTTCACCCTCGTACCTCATGAGGGGACCGAGGTTGTTCAACGTCAGACCAAGCCGAATGCCAGCCTGGCTGATGTACTGCACGCCGAAATCAAACGCGATGCCGGTCGTGTGCATCCGCAGGAAGCTCTCCGAGACGACCTTCGTGTTGAAACCGAAGAAGATCCGGTCCGTCATCTGCCGCGACCACGTCAACCCGACAGTCACAAATGTCGGCGTGATGATTCGGCCGGTTCCCTCGGTCTCGAACTCGGTTGTCTCGTAAATGTCGCCGAAGTTGAAGATCTTGCCGCTCAGACCGAAGGATCCAAGCTGACCGAACTTCGCCGACACCGCGAACCAGTCCACGCTGGTGTTCGCAATCCAGCTCAGGTACGAGAATGTCGCCTCGGCCGAGGCGTCCGAACCCGCCAGACCAGCAGGGTTCCAGAACATCGCTTCGTTGCCAGTGATGATGGCGCCACTGGCACCGCCCATGCCCATCGCGCGCGAGCCGACAGGAATGAGCAGCTCCATCGCACCGGCGCTGCCTTTCTTGTCCTTGTTACCAGCAAGGACGGCAGAAGTCATCGCAAGGGTAGCCAAAACCAGAATGGCTACCAACGCTAGCTTATTGCCTCTCATTTGTCGCTCTCCGTCCTAATTCCCTCACCACTTGACGACTCACAATTCATCACAAGAAGACGCAGCCACTTACAGATTCCGCAGCCGCTGCTCGCGGAATACGACTGCCATCTTGATGATCCGCGTGCCCACATTTGGAACTTCGATGTACGCAATGTACAATCCACTCGCCACCGGAATGAAGTTCTCGTTCCTCAAGTTCCAATCGTGCGTGGTCGAGGGGCTGTTGTGCTCGATCGTCTTAACCAGATCTCCGTTGATCGCGAAGATCCGGATCGTGCAGCGCGGTGGCAAATTGATGAATGTGACGTGTTCCTGGTGCAGCTTCTTCTCGGTAATGTTGTGGCCGAAGTACGGATTCGGGTAAACGTTGATCAGGTTCAGCCGCTCCTTCATGTCGGCCACAACGCCCGTGTCCGCACCCTGGATGGTGAAACTGAACTCATCCTCGCCTGGAACCAGCGGCTTCGGGAAGTCGAGCAGAACGATGTCGCCGGTGCTCCACTTCGCTTCCGGTTTCCACTTGATGATCCACGTGGCGATGTCTTCGCGGCGAACATCGTGCACCTGCTCGTCGTAAGGCAACGCAACGATGTACACCTCACACTCGCCCTGCGGACTCCAGGTCGGGATGAACGTGGTGGTGTCGCTCAGGTACTGCTTGGTGTCCACGAAGGCAACGTTCAGTTGCTGCCCCGTCACCGTGTCCCAAACCTCGAACGGAATCCGAACCAGGAAGGGATCCGCCGAGCCAGGATTCGGGTTCGCCGGGTTCACCGGGTTCGGAACCTTGTAGGAGAACAACCAGGTTGCCAGCTGCCCGCCTTCGGTTACAGTCATCGTGGTGCTGTCCATCACGCCGGTGAAGCGGATTTCCAGCGGATGGTAAATGATGTCCGGATCCGTGATACCGCGGCGGAAGGTGTGATGCTTCGCCAGGTCGTCCGGACGCAGGTGCTCACGGTACGGGCTTGAAATCGCCGTGATCAGCGTCGGGTTTTCCGGAGGTACATCCTTGATCAGTTTCGGTGTGTAGGTCTTCGGCGGCCACTCAAACGACCCGTCCACATCCACGAAGAAATGCACACCGCCTTCCTGGAAAGGCAGGCTCTGCAGTTCTTCCAGCGGACGGAAACCGTAGCGCTTCACACCAATCAGACCCTCAACCGGCGTACCTTCGCGCAACAGAGTCCAGGAGCTGTCCGGGTTGAAGATCACCTTGTAGTCGCCCTTCTCAGCCAGAGTTGGCTCAGGAATCGTCACGCGAACCTTGCCAAGCCCCTCACCCTTGGTGTGATCGGCCAGCAAGGTGTCCCACTGGGACTCGTGAATCACCACGCCAAGCGC
>JAADFT010000175.1:3341-9197 GCA_013152765.1 Calditrichota bacterium
GTCAGGTAGTAGTTGCGACCGTTAGCGAGGGTCAGGCCCTCGTAATCTTTGTCGATTTCGTAGTAGTACTTCAGGCCCGTGTCGCCACCAAAGGCCACCGGCAACTGCAACACAAGGCCGGTCTTCTCGTCGTACTGCTCATCCAGAACGACGTACACACCGTCTTTCCGGTCGAACGTCGCCAGTCTCTTCCACGGGCCGCCCGGGCTGGCACCGATGTAAACGTTGTAACCCTCAAACTCGTAGCCAAACTCGTTGTAGTCTTCAGCGGACTTGTCCCAGGTGAGGACAATCTTCCGGTCGCCAGGAATGACCTTCACGACCGGCGCGGTCGGCGGACTCGACACCTTGAAACCGGCGTCGTACGCTGCCTGCGCAAACTTGTCGTAGAAACGCAACACCGACACGCTGGACAGCCGGTTCGTACCCTGGCCAATCACCACGCCAGCGACGACTGTCTGGGTGTCGCCCGGGGCCAGGGTGAACATTCCCGAACTCGTCAAAATACGCACGTCGGCAGGCGGGTTCTCCATCGTGGACAACCAGCCAGTTCCGTTCACCGGGTCGCCGGTGTTCACGAACTTGGAGGGCTGACCCGTCAGCGGGTTGATGAACGGCGTACCGTCTCGCTGAGTACCGTTCATGTAGTTCCAGACTTCCTCAGCACCCTGCGCGCTGTAAGGCGGATCACGGTAGATCGGGTGCGGGTTGTAGTACTTCACGAATGACGTGGCACCGAGAATCTTGCGATCCGGGTAAACGCTGCCATCCGGCAGAACCACCGTGTCGCCCGGCGAAGGAACCATCGGGCCACGGAAGAAATCGAAGCCGATTGCCGGGGGATTGCTTCCGTAGGTGGCGTCGATGGGCTTACCGTTGTAAACGTAGCCCATACCCAACTCAACGTCGTAGCCGAGCAAGTCGTCGTTGGCGTCACCTAAGTCCACGTCGGCCCACACGCCGATGTACGTGGAGTCGATCGTCTGGTCGCCCTTGTTGATGATCGTGTACTGGATGAACATCGTGTTGCCGAGTGCACCAGCGCGGTCGTAGGCGAACGCCAGGGTGTGCAGCTCAACGCCCATCGGCGGCGTGTGGTAGGTGCGGTCGTGCAGGTTTGCGTCCAGGTCGTTCATGACCGCGTACACCTGCTCGTCGCCGAACCACTTGATGCTGCCGTCAGGATTCACCGGGGCGCCCTGGTCCACAGGCCAGGCGCTCCACGGGTCGATGTTTCGCCAGTCGTCGCCAACATCCAGACCGTCCGGGTAGTCCTTGTGGATCTTGTACACCCGGTACTCTTCCTTCTTCGGGTCATCCGGACTGCCATCCGGCAGGATCAAACCCGGCTGGTACTCCACGTTGTAGTCCGCACAGGCGGTCCGGAAAGCGCCGTTCACTTTACCGGCAAGCCAGATACCGGCGTTGTAGCAGATGTACTTGCCGGAGCCCTTGGGCCATTCGAGATCCGCGTTGCCCGTGATCGGGTGCCGGGTAAAGGTTCCGTTGTTCATCACGGGCGTCGAGAGCTGGTTCACGTCCAGGTACTTGACGGAACGCTCCGTCATCGTTTTTTGGAGAGAGGCGGCCTGATTGGCCTTGCTCTCAGCGGCGTACGTTGGGCCAATCAGCGCCACAAGAAACAGCGCCGTGATCAACCCACCCGTAACCTTTCTTAGCATCTCTTTCCCTCCTTATCGTAACATCCGGAGATTGTCGCCAAACCGACCAGGTAGCGAAAGCCGGGCGGGGAGTTGATCCCCGACCCGGCTGAACCGGCGCAGGCTAAAAGTCAACCTTCAAGCCGAAGCGAACGATGCGCGGTGTACCAAGGTTGCGGGCACCGCAGCCGCTCAACGCCTTCTTGGCGATGTAAAGACCGCGAGAACCGTTCTGCTGGATCCAGGCCTTTCCGTCTTCCGTCAGGAACCAGCCGTTGTCATGCGGCATGCCGGTCTGGCGGTACACGCCCGTCACGTTCTTCCGGTTGAACACATTGTAGACCCAGATGTACGGCTTGATTCGGATGCCGCCGACCTCAAACACTTTGTCCATCTTGAGGTCAAACCGGTAGTACCAGGGCAGAACCGAGTGATTCAGCGCCTCCAGCGGCCTCGGTGCGTTCTGCGGGAACAGACCACCGGGACCCGGCTCCACCTTGGTGTAACGGCTTCCGGAGTGAATCGTGAAGAACACGTTCACGCCCAGATTGGCCAGCGGCTTGAAGCCCATGAAAGTCGGGCCGTCGTTCTTGGTGAAACGAAGGTCGACGTCCAGGTTACCCACGTGATCCTGGTTGTGGGTCAAGGGCATGATCACCGTCGGGAACCGCATCTCCTGGTCCTGCCAGGCGATGTCGAAGTGGTCGCGGCTGTTCGAACCGGTACCCAAAGCCTTGGAGTAGGTGTAGTCCAACCGAGCCGCGATCCGCTTGGTCCGACGCAGGTTGAACGTCAACTGCATACCCTTCGTGGTACCGAAGTCGACGTTCTCCAGTTCGAAGAACGAAGCGTAGCCGTAACCCGGCTCCGGAATCTGCACGCGAATCTGGATGTAGTCCTTGATGTCTTTGTAGAACGCCGTGATGCCGATGCTGGCGTTGGTACCGATCTGCTGCTTCAGACCGACCTCGTACTGAACCGTGCGCTCCGGCTTGAGGTTCGGGTTCGGCATCGTCCGAGCGTTACCGCCCTGGAGGAATCGGCCAACCAGGCTGTGGCTGTCGTAGAGGTCATCCAGACGCGGCATCTGCACAAACTTGCCGAACTGAGCGTGAAATACGGTCTGATCGGTAACCGGGAAGCTCCATCCCAAACGCGGGCTTACGATGAAGTAGCGGCGCTCGTCGGTGAAACTGTCGTCGGCCACCAGGCCCGTGCTGGAGATGTGCAGGCGGCGAGAGTCTTTGTAAGCCGGAGTTCCGCTGGTCAGGTAGTCGAAACGCAAACCAGCGTTCAGGATCAGGTCCTTCAACTCGATCTTGTCCTGCAAGTAGTAAGCGGCCCGGACCGGGTGCTTGGGAGCGTCGTGACCATTTTCTTTCACGATCTTCCCGGTCTGGTCCGTTACGTCGTACATCGTGTTCGAGTTGATCTTCTCGCCCCAGATGTTGTAACCGTAGTGGAAAACGTTGTTACGGAAGATGTCGTAGTCCGTCTTGACGTTGGTGGAGTCGACCTCGCGGTCGTGCAGACCCAGCGACACCGCTCTGGCATTCACGTAGTAGCGACGAATCGTGTAGTAGTTGTACTCGAATCCGGTCTTGAACTCGTTGAAGTCGTTGAACTGCCAGACCAGGTCGAATTTCGGGCCGTAGTTCACCTGTTCCTGCTTGCCGTACCAGGACATCACCTGGCCGGGCGGAACCGGGTTCAACAGACCGAACAGACTCAAGCTGTAAGTACGTCCCCAACCGCGCAGAGCCGTCCGGCCGTCAGGACCGATGTTGTAGTCGGGATCACCGTACAGCTCAATTCTGTCCCACAGGTCCGGATCGCCCCATTCGTCGCGGTAAATGAAGTAGTTCAAGTTCGCGGTGTAGAACATCCGCGGGTTGAGCTGGTGGGTAATCCGGACGTAGAAGCTCCCGTTCCAGGCCTTGGTCACGCCGTTCTTCCAGTAGTTCCAGAAGTTGTTCCAGGTACCTGCGCCCTGTCTGCGGCTGTTGTGGTAGGTTCCACCGATCTTGATGCGGACCGGGCGAAGGTTGTACACGATGTTCCCGTTGAAGGTGTTGCCGCGGAAGCTGTAGCCAGGCCAGCGGCCGCCCTTCAGATCGATCTTGAACGGAAACTCGCGGTACTCAGGCGTGCCAGGCGTTCCCCAGGTGAGGACCGTGTCCAGCTTGAAGCCCTCAAAGAAGGAGGCGTAGCCACCGTTGTACACCCGCTCTGCAGCCAGGAAGTACCGGGCCTTGCCTTTCGTACCCGGAACCGGGCCACCCAAAGTAGCGGTGTACGTGTTGTAGCCCCAGGTCTGGATGCCCAGGAACTTGTCGTCTTTCCCTTTGAATACCTCGTCCGAAATGAGCTCGACGCTTCCGCTCAGTTTCGGTCCACCGGTTTTGGTGGTGGCGATCAGCACACCGGCGTTAGCAAAACCGTACTCAGCTTCGAAACCTCCCTCTTGAAACTCGGCTTCCTCAACGGCATTGTGGATGACCGAGAGCACGTTGGTGGCGCCATCGCGGAGGCGCGTCGTCATGATTCCGTCGATGTAGGCGACGTTTTCATCCGAGCGACCACCACGGACGTGCGTACCGCCAACAACGGCAGACGACAGGTTCATCACCGTGGTCACGCCGGCGCGGATCGGGAGGTTCTCCAGATCCTCGGCCTGTACCGTTTTCACGGTGTTGGTCACGTTTTTCTGGATCAAAGGCCGCTCGGCGACGATCGTCACCTCCTTACCTTCGATCACTGTTTGTTCGAGCTGGAAGTCCACATTCGTGGTGCGGTTGGCGTGCACACGAATGTTCTCAATTGTGGTGGTCTGGTAACCGATGTACTGGGCCCGGATCGCGTACGTACCGACTGGCACGTTCAGGATCACGTAGAACCCGTTTTCATCGGTTGCCGCTCCCATCTCGGTCCCAACGATGACCACGTTGACACCGGGCAGGGGCTCTTTGGTGGACTTGTCCACTACTCTACCCGAAATCTTACCTGTCGTACCTCCCAAGGCAAGCACGGGTAGGAGGGCGAACATCAGAGCCCAGAGCGTGAGTTTCCTCAACATCTCTCGCCTCCCTTTCCGAGTTCGACAACCTGCGTTTCAGGCGTTTTTGGCAACACCCTGGTGGCCCAAAACGAAAGAAGGGCTCCTCCCACGCGCACAGTGCGGCGTGTTCAGACCCCTCCCCTGGGGACAGAATCCTGTTCTAACCTGAATTGGATCGTCTGTCGGGCCTCCACCAGTCGTGTTGACGCCATCCGCTGACATGCGTGACGAATGTAATACCAACGAAACTTAATGTCAAGTGTTTTGTTACAGATCACGCCCGAGCAGCGGGTTCCGAGTAAGCCCTCACTCTGGATCTGCGCGACCCGTAAGCAGCTCCCTTCGTTAGCCTCCCTCGCACCGTGCCTTAGCCAGCAAGCCACGTCTGCCACGTCAGAA
This sequence comes from Calditrichota bacterium, assembly GCA_013152765.1. GTDB lineage: Bacteria > Zhuqueibacterota > Zhuqueibacteria > Oleimicrobiales > Geothermoviventaceae > Geothermovivens. The sequence continues at coordinate 8,460 of JAADFT010000175.1, forward strand.
CACGGTGTTCCTCCACCCGGCCAAACTGGCCTTGCCAAACCTGCGGGGAAAAGCCACACTGCGTCTCGCACTCTGTCCGGGTGAATCTCGCCGCGTACAGTTCACTCCACGCAGTGAGACTAACGCGGCCGTCGATCTACCCTTTGGAGTTTCTGCTTGAAGCCAAGTTTGACCGTCACTGTGTCCGCGGCGCCCTCGGTCTCCGCCACAACAGGCAGGAAAAGCGTGACCCTGTACACGGCCGGATCCAGGTACGAGAAAACCACGTAGCCCCCCTCGCTTCCATTCGCCTGAATCCAGTCCCCACCAAGAAGAGTCCGTTTGGCCAGTTCTCTTGCCGTTTTCACCAGCACTGGATCATCCGGCCAGTCCTTCTGGTAGTAGGCCACCAAACTTTCCGGCCCTTCGAGACTCAGGCTCCTCAGGGAGTCCCCACGGTCGGTCTTGAGGTAGGCGCTCGCGACATCAACCCGGACCCGGCTGGTAGCACGGTTGTGAACATCGCCACTTCGAACACGGTGAAACGAGGCGGCACGTAACCGAGCTCGGGATCCACCCAGTTCCCGTACGTGAAAGGGTTGGCCGACTTGCTGCCGCGGAAGGAAACTTCCGGGAAACGCTTGTTGAGTGTTTCGTCGTCAACGTGGCGCACGGCTAACAAGAAATTCGGTGACGACCATCTCCAGGTGCCGGAAGAGTCCACTCGTACGCTGTCGGACTGCTGCTCAACGTCTGGCT